>NZ_JBNGPA010000027.1:0-77812 GCF_050589845.1 Carboxylicivirga agarovorans
TCGACTCAGGCTGAATTTAATCTGTATTTGGTATGTGTTTATTGTGTGTTTAAACTGGGTTTAGTATCAAAGTGTATTGGAAGTGATAAATAGTGGGTATAAAAAAAGGGCGCCTTGCGGAGCCCTTTTCTTTTATGATGATTTTATTCTTAAGCTATATTCTGGCATCATAGGTTCTTCCAGAACCTTCTCCTCCCCATATTTTCTCTATATCACGTGTATCAAATTGCCAGCTCACCGAGATGTGGAACATTTGGGTTTTACCATATCGTGAATAATCATTCAATGGATTATCTCCCTTCTTAAAATCACTATTCAGAAAATCATCCAGATAGTATTTAAACTTCACATTTAAACCTCTTGGAAATTGCACTCCCGCAAATAAAGATGGAACAAATCTGTTTGTCCGATCACTAAACCACTCCGAGGTTTTGTGTTTATCACCATCTATCCAGTATTTGTATTTATAATGAAAAAGTAATTCATATTCACCACCTCCATATAAGTAAAAATGGTCGCGAAATGACCCAAGCTTAAGTGCGAGCGGCAACCCCAATGTGTATGATCGATGCTTTTCCTTTTCAACATCGAGGTCCAATGCATCATCATCGGTAATAAAACCAATATTACGAATGGCTAAACCTGAGAATAAGCCAATAGAATTGCTCAAATCAAGATGAACATATTGTCCTAAATGCAAAAAGACAGTAAAACGAAGATTATTGGATATATTTTCCATATCACCACCTCCGAGAGGGGCTTGTTCAACATCGGCCCAGCCAAAAATCATTTCGCCACTGGTAACTGTATAAACACGACTTTGGCCATTTACCTGTGCGAAAGCAGCAAAAAGCAAGAATAGTAGAAATGTAATTCTCATAAGATAAGGTTTTTCATAATTAAAAAAGTACGACGCTTACAAACTAAGAAATGTTACAGGTAATATACAAAAAAAGGCGCCTAAACAGGCACCTTTTGTATTTCATTGACTTATTTTTCTAGTCCTCAGTCTCTTCAACTTCTTCTTCTTCAGTAGCATTAGGATCGAAAAGTTCTTTTTCAATCAACAGATTATACCAGGTCAAAACTTTTTTAATGTCTGACACATATACTCTGTCCTTATCATACAAAGGCAATATTTCCTCAAAATAAGATTTTAAGTCATTACCAGAACTTTTTGGAGAGATGGCAGCTCCTCCACTTTCCTTCTCATATATAGCCTTAAAGACATCGAACAACTTAACATCCTCATCTTCAGTATATATTGATATATCCTCCAAGGCACTGATTCTTGAAGTAGCATAAGCAGGTATTCTTTTTCCATCGATTAACGATTCAACAATAATCGAATTCTTGGCTTGCGACACCAGCTTAAACAATCCTCTCTGACCTGATATTGCTAATAATCCTTTTAACATTGTATTCTATTTTAGATTTTGTGCAAAAATAAAACTAAAGACGCTTTAAGCAAAAGATTTTTTCAACAGTTAACACTATTTACTTTATACCTCTTTCTTTTTTAATTTCCATGTAGGCATCATTAATTTTTTTGAATTTGGCTTCAGCATCTTTTCGTATATCCTCTCCCAGGTGGGCCACCTTATCAGGATGAAAGCGCATGGCCATTTTCTTGTATGCTTTTTTCACTTCATCATCCGATGCATCCTTATTTATCTCCAGGGTTTTATAGGCCGAAGTAGTACTTTTAATAAACATAGCACTTACTGCCTCAAAATCCTGCTTTGAAATTCCAAGACCCGAAGAAATATGAAATAAATAATGCTGCTCATCGCTTGTTACTTTACCATCAGCCAGGGCAATGCCAAACAACAAATGCATTAACTGCACTTTTGACGGGTAATCGATATTAACACGCGCCTGGTGTACCACATCATTTAGAGGTATATCCTGATTTAAAATATCACGCAACATCAACAAAGCCTTAGCGGCCTCATCTTCACCAAATGTGGCCACCAAACTTCGTTTCACGTAGTCCAACTCAGACTTCACCACACGCCCGTCAGCCTTCATAACGGCAGCTATCAGCACCAGCAATGTTGCCAGGAAACCACTACGTGATTGTTGCCGGGGGCTTTGCTTCTTCCCTTTTATGAACGACGCCTGTTCTTCGGTAATATGACCAAATACAAGACCTAATATCGCACCAATCGAACCCATTGTCCACCATCCCAGTTGTGCTCCTAAAAATGACCCTAACAATCCCATTTTATCTTTTTAATAATGTCTAATAATTGAGGTATCACCAAATGATTCCCATCACATTTCACAATGTAATCTGCCAATGGTATTTTATCCTTATCATCCCATTGCCGATCAATTCTGACCTTTACTTCTTTTTCGCTTAAACCATCACGTCTCATTACCCTACCCATTCGCATCAGTTCAGGTGCAGTCACTAAAATTGTTTTATCAAACTTTGTGTAACTACCATTTTCAAATAAGATCGCAGCCTCCTGAAAAATCATTTCCTCATGCTTATGGGCATCACACCAGTTATTAAAATGAGCATAAACTGCCGGATGCACAATCGTATTTAGGGCAGCAAGCAGTTTTTTATCACTAAAAACCTTTTTCGCCACAAACTTTACATTATACCCTGATTGGGTATAAGCATCTTCCCCAAGTAGTTCAATGACACGCTGCTTAACAAGCTGATCAGAATTAATTATTCTTTTCGCCTCAACATCGGCCACATACACGTGATATCCCAAAAATTCAATCAACCTCACAACCGTTGACTTACCACTTCCAATCCCTCCTGTCAATCCAATTTTTATCATTAGTTATCCTTTCGCTCCAACAAATATTCCACAAACACAGGCTGATACGCCATATTATTGATATCATCCGGAGATGTATTAACCTTTACCTTTAGGCGACTGGGTAACTTATTCAGATCAATATTACTAAAGTCAACATTGGCTTTGAAATCGTCGATTGAAAATAAGGGACGACTTAAGCCTATGTGATAGGATATTACAACCTCAGGTGGAAATGATTTGAGCACAAGACTATCCGGCAGATTAATTGCCCTTACGGGTACAAGAACATTGGCCTCTGTAAACGGTTCAACAGGCACTGTAACAACAACCCGTTTTACCGCAATATCGAAACTCTCATTCTTTTCGAGTGCAATATTTCTGACTATTGTATCAGACAGTTTTTCAAAAAACATTGACTTGGTTGAAACGAAACTTACCTCCTGTAATATTTCATCAGAACCTGAAATAAGAACAGAATCAGGTTCAACCTTAATATCACCAGATAATTGACATTGCTGTTCAAAACTCACATTGGCGTCAACCTTAACCGGTACTTTTTTCGATTTCTTTTCAATTAAAGGTATAAACAAGGTATCAGGCGAGATATCAACTAACTCCAACCCTACAGCCAACTTTCCTTCGATCAGTGAATAATACTCACCCGAGTTAATATATGCTCCTTTAACTCCATCGATATTGACCCTTCTTAAACGTGATATATCGATTGCTTCGGCGGAAAAGCGTTGACGAAGATGATAAGGTAAAATTTTGAAACCTCCTCCTCTTATTTTCAGTGTCAGATCACGTTTCAGGCTACCTTTTACAATCTCATTACTTCCTACGTTCGTATATTTTACAGGAAAATTTACTTCGGTTGTATAATTATCCTTTCTCAAGGCATTCAGAACCCAGAAACAAGCGGCTAAAAATAAAAAAACCAAGAAGATAAGCGCGTTTCCATCATCGCGTACCTCCCTGGTTTTTCCTTTAATACGTTGTAAATATTTATCTAGTAGTTTTTTTACCTTATCCATGGTTTACTTGTCAGATTACCCACAAAAGTAAATAATCTTTAGCAGAAACCTCATATCAAAACTACCTGCTATTTATTTGCAGCAACATCGGTCATATCCATAACGATGGCTGACTTGTCCATTTTCACTTTAACACCATCTGCAATTTCAACAGTAACAAACTGATCTTTCACTTCAGATACTTTACCGTAAATTCCACCGGTAGTAATAACCTTATCTCCTTTTTTCAAAGCTTCACGGTACTTGCGCAATTCCTTCTGACGCTTCATTTGCGGACGAATCATAAAGAAATAAAAAACGATGATGATAAGCACAAATGGTGCAAATGACATTAATGGACTTCCTCCTTCAGCAGCCTGAGGAAGCATGTTTAATAATACGTTCATAGTTATAATGTTATCTTTTATTTAATACTAGCCCAAATTAATAACTCGTGCTTTTTTATTGAATCATTAGCGTGTACAACCACTTGTTTCACCTGCCTCCCATTCCAGCCCTTGGTATCAAAAACAACTTCAACATAAGCAGAATCCTTCGCCTCAATTGGTTTCTTGGGAAAAACGACATCGGTACATCCGCATCCTTTTTTAACTTTTTGAATGACTACCGGATACGCGCCGTCGTTGATCACCTTAAACCGGTGCCCCACAACATCACCATGTTTGAGTTCTCCAAAATTATATGACAACTCGGTGAATCTTAGCTTCCCTTTACCTTGGGGTTGTTTTTTAGCTGTGTTAATGCACGAAACAGAAACAACAACATTAAAAACAAAAAAACCTATCAGGCGAAAATTCATTATCAATTATTTACTAACCTTACCTGGTTTATTGATAATTTTTTCTTCAATTAAATGCTCACTTATCTTATCCAATACACCATTGATGAAAACACCACTCTTATTGGTTGAGTAGTACTTCGCAATCTCAATGTATTCATTCAGTGAAACATTAATCGGAATATTCTTGAACTCTACAATTTCGGCAATGGCAACCTGCATTAATACCACATCCAGATATGCAACACGATCAAAGTCCCAGTTTTTGGTAAACTTCTTAATCAGATTCATATTATCTTTCTGGTTCACCAGGGTCTTGCGACACAGGCGCTGCACAAAATCGCGATCTTCATCATCCTTGAATTCTGGCAATAATGCTTCTGCAGAACCATTTTCCTGAGCAAATCCTTTAATGGTTTTTACTACCATTGAAATGACAAACTCAACTTCATCATTCCAATAAACACTTTGCTCTTCGAATATGGTATACAAGCTCTCAAAGGGAGCAATTACCTTTTCAAGAAGTTTGGCAATAAATCGTTTATCAGCATCATAATCACCAGCCTCAGTAGTCATGTAGTCATTATACATATCTGATTCGGCAACAACATTAAATAATGCCTTAATGGTTTCAGGTTGATCTGCCCATGGCGTTCCATTCTTACTATTGTAAGCCATCAACGCCTCGTTACCAGCCAATTGCATCAGAAAACCATTTTCCACGAAACGCATATTGGGGTTTAAATCTTCTTCTGAAGGACGTTTCTTTTGTTTACGAAGCTCAATTCTGTTCTCGGCAAAATTCTTTAGTTCAAGCAACAACAGCAAGAACGAGTGATACATCTCATGAGATTTAGCTATGCTATGAAACAACTCAATTTCTGTTTGTTGTATCGACACCTCACCCTTTTGGTAATGTGCATATGCCATTTGCACAACTTTTACTCTTAACAATCTTCTACTTAACATCCTTAAAGAACTTTTTTTACTATTTACTAATGCAAAAGTAGCTTTTTTTTTAATTGCATCAAGGCCTTTTGAAAAGAGTTATTTTATAAAATTGGTAAGTTAATCAGACACGCTGAATTGCACGATGTATATTCTTAAAGAAATGATAATATAAAGCTAACAAGTAAAGCAAAATGCCTTTGTGAATATTATTTAAATAATCTAAAGTGTAGCTAAATCAATTTCAATTATATTAAACACCTGTTCCACTTTATTTTAGCATTAACATTAGATAGTTAGTTTAGAATCATTAATGTTTCTTTCTATAAAAAACATCAAAAAATTGTAAAAAAAAGATTGGTAAATATGGAAATAATTATCATTTTTGAAGCACACAAGCCCACAAGCTGTTTCCAAAACAATAAAGAAAACGATGGAAGGATTTGAAAAAAATGATGGATTTGAAAAGAATGATAGAGATGAAATCTTTTCAAAGGCAATAAGAGCAGGAAAAAGAACTTACTTTTTTGATGTTAAAGCCACTAGAAAGAATGATTATTATTTAACGATTACAGAAAGTAAGAAGCGTTACGATCAAGATGGTAAGTATCATTTTGAAAAACATAAAATCTTTCTATATAAAGAAGACTTCGAAAAGTTCATCAACGGTCTTCAGGAAACTGTAGGTTTTATTCAGCAAAACCAAACGATTGAAAATGTTGAAGAGCAACCGGCTACAGCTGAATACACAAGTGTAGAATTTGAAGATTTACATGAATAATTTGACATTAACATCATAAAAAAGGCTGCAAATGCAGCCTTTTTTTTTATTCATACTTTCCTACTTTATCCTCTATCTGAACGTCATTAGTGCTGTGTGACTGTATCTTGAGATTACAAAGCAGTTTTTCGGCACCACTTGCATAACAAGCGGCCTGAACTCTCTGAACTAAATTCATCACTTCTGTATATTCACCTTCAACTACCGTTTCAAAAGGTGTTATTCTATACTTCAAACCAGAATTTTGAATAAGAGCAATTGCCTCATCTACCATATCATACATTTCATACTTATCTGACATTGGCAATACTTGTATGGCCACATTTACAATTTTATTTTCCATTTTAAGCGGATCCTTAATTAATTTTCATGCTGTTTTTTTATCCATCAGCTGCTCAATTTCGCCAGCAGACAATTTTTTAACATTGGTAACTAAAACAGACGTATCTAAAAAATCGCCTAGTTCGTTACAATGTTTAACCAGGTCTGAAAGTAATTTTTTTAATCCGGTATTTAATGGCACCAGACCGGTAAACTTCACATAGTACCCCATAAATTCGATTTCTTCCAATTCTGCCTTTTCTTTATTAAAAGCATACACAATCTCATTCATGACCAATTTCTCCTGGTATGGAGTAAAAACAGCCTGGTCACGTGTAAAAATAACAACAAAATAGCGCAGCTGACTGCCTTTCCCACCAAGACCGGTGGATATAAAAAGTGGTTTTTGATCCATAAACTCACTATGCATCAACATCTTACTCTCCTGAAAAGCTAAGATTGCCCATTGAGCGAGAGATTCATCAGGACAAGACACATATCGCTCAATTGTACGATAAGCTTCAACTTCATTGATCGAAGCCAACTGGCATAAAAGCAATTTCTTCTCATCCTCAGAATAATCTTTATCAAACAGTTTATCCTTTTTTTTCAAAGCAGTCACTTTATCCAGTGATTCTTTTTGTTTCCTGGTCTCCTTAAAATATTTAACCTGTAGCTTAACATCAATTGCCTCTTCCAGTACTGTTACGCTATCGGGGTAGTTTTTAAGTATTTGTTCCAGTTTATTGTCACTTTCCATTTCTTTCATATTAATTATATAAACGGAATCGGGCCTAAAAAGTTATAATGTATAAGGAGGATTATTTTGGCATACGGACAAAATCACTACTTTTAGGTATTGCAATAGCCACTTTACAAAAGTAGTTTTGTACGTTATAACAATTGGGACTATACAATTAAGTTTTCATGAATTTATCTGAATTAAGCAATGGTAGCGAAGGAGTAATCGTTAAAGTTAAGGGACACGGTGCTTTTCGTAAACGTATTACAGAAATGGGCTTTATCAAAGGGAAAAAAGTTACCGTTGTTAAAAACGCCCCTTTAAAAGATCCAATTGAATACCAAATACTTGACTATAAAATATCACTTCGCCGCAGCGAAGCCAAACTTATTGAAGTCATAACGGTTGAAGAAGCTAAAAACATTGGTGATACACCATTTCAAGGCACTTTAACCGATGACATACTCAAGCAGACGGCCAATAAAAAACACCGTTCAATAAACATAGCACTGGTTGGTAACCCCAATTGTGGCAAAACAACACTGTTCAATTATGCCAGTGGCGCAAAGGAACATGTTGGTAATTACAGTGGTGTCACTGTCGATTCGAAGGCTGCTACTTTCAGTCATAATGGCTACAATTTCAACATTATAGATCTACCGGGAACCTACAGCATATCAGCCTATTCACCGGAAGAAACGTTTGTGAGGGAACACATCACCAGCGAAACACCTGATATAGTTGTCAATGTGCTGGATAGCTCAAACCTGGAACGCAACCTGTACCTCACAACACAACTCATTGACCTGGATATAAAAGTAGTTGTTGCTCTCAATATGTTTGATGAGATGCAAAACCGGGGCGATCAGCTGGACTACAAGCAACTGGGTGGTATGCTGGGTATACCTTTTGTTCCAACGGTCAGCTCTAAAGGTAAGGGTGTAACAGAACTATTTGATAAACTGATAGAGGTTTATGAAGACAGAGATCCTGTAGTCAGACACATACATGTTAATTATGGTGAACTGCTGGAAAAAGCCATTGCCAAGCTGGATGATTTGTTCTCTGCTGCGGGAGATATTGCCAACCGCGTTTCACCGCGATACCTGGCCATTAAGGCACTTGAAAAAGACGAACAACTCTTTAGTTATATGAACGCCAACAAAAACCTTTACAGTTCAATAATTGAAGAAACAGAGCGACTGACCGTTAAAATAGAAAAACAATCCAACGAGGATTCTGAATCAATTTTTACCGATTCGAGATATGGATTCGTTGCCGGTGCACTGAAAGAAACATTTACCGAAAACCCGAGAACAAGAAGGCGACGAACCGACAGTATTGATGCCATTATCACACACCGTTTATTCGGTTTTCCAATCTTCATCTTTTTAATGTGGCTCATGTTTCAGGCTACGTTTCGCTTAGGTGAATACCCGATGAACTGGATCGAAGCGGGTGTTGGTCATTTATCAGACTTTGTGAGTACTATAATGCCCGACGGCTCTTTTAAACATCTGTTGGTTGACGGTGTCATAGGTGGCGTTGGCGGTGTCATTGTATTTCTACCCAATATCCTCATCCTGTTTTTCTTTATTTCTTTTATGGAGGATACGGGATATATGGCGCGCGCAGCTTTTATTATGGATAAACTAATGCACAAAATGGGGCTTCATGGAAAGTCATTTATTCCATTGGTAATGGGATTTGGCTGTAATGTACCGGCGGTAATGGCAACACGCACGATTGAAAACAGGAATAATCGTTTGCTAACCATGCTGATTAACCCTTTTATGTCATGCAGCGCCCGTTTACCTGTATACATCCTGATCATTGGTGCCATTTTCCCTGAAAATGCAGGCACCATGCTATTCACCATCTATGGCATAGGTATTTTGTTGGCAGTTTTGATTGCCCGCCTGTTCAAACGTTTTATATTCAAACATGACGAAGTACCATTTGTGATGGAACTCCCTCCCTATCGCATTCCGACACTAAAAAACACCATTCGCCACATGTGGCACAAAGGTGCCGAGTATCTGAAAAAAATGGGAGGTATTATCCTGGTAGCATCTATAATTATTTGGTTTCTGAGCTATTTCCCGCAAAATGTGGAGTATTCGCAGGACTTTGACAGTAAAACAGAGCTGTTAAATACTGAATATGCATCACTGATTGCCAATAGCCAGGGGGAACTCAAAAGCTCTTATGAGCAAGAATTAGCCTTTAAAACAGACTCCATCGCACTGCTGAAGAAAAGTGAACACCAAAGCAATACTTATATTGGCCGATTGGGCAAATCAATCGAACCGGTCATAAAACCACTTGGTTTTGACTGGAAAATGGGTGTCAGCCTTATTACCGGAATCGCAGCCAAGGAAATTGTGATCAGTACCATGGCTGTTATATACCATTCTGACGATGATTCGGAGGAATCATCCAAGCTAATCAGTCAGATCCGGGAAGAGAAATATGCGGATGGAACACCTGTTTTCAATAAAATTACAGCTTTTGGTTTTATGCTATTCATATTGATCTATTTCCCTTGTGTTGCAGTGATTGCGGCTATACGAAAAGAATCGGGCGCCTGGAAATGGGCATTATTCACCATTGTATACACAACCGGCCTTGCCTGGACATTAGCCTTTGCAGTGAACCAGATTGGTCATTTATTGTTCTAATTTCAATGATACAGGATATTTTGACATATGCCGCAGTTATCTGGGCTTTTTATCAGGTAATACTATTCTTCTTCAGACTGGTCAAACCAGCTGCGGGAAAGACAGCATGTAGCAGCGGAAGCTGCGGTTGTGAAGCCAAAACAGAACTTTTTAGCGCTATTAAAAAGGGAAAGTACCCTACACTGATAAAGTAAAAGACTAAATAAAATAAAAGCCGGATAATCATCCGGCTTTCTTATTTTATGCTTCTGGAATTCGATCAAGAACATCGATCAGATGTTTCCAGAATTTCTGAACAGTTACTATTTCTATGCGCTCATCAGGCGAGTGTGCACCCCTGATAGTTGGCCCGAATGAAATCATATCCATTCCAGGATATTTCTCCAGGAATAACCCACACTCTAAACCAGCATGTATTGCCCTTACAACAGGCTCTTCTTTAAACAATGCTTCGTACGATTCTTTTGTGATCTTTAATATTTCAGAATCAGTATTGGGAGCCCAACCAGGATAACCATCTGTGTGTCGGGCATCAGCACCAGCCAATTTAAATACTGACATTACCATATTAGCGATATCCTCTTTAGCACTTTCAACAGAGCTGCGCTGGCTGGTTGTAACAAAAACATGATCATCCTTCATTTTAACCGATGCCAGGTTAGTGGATGTTTCCACCAATCCTTCAATATCGCGACTCATTTCAATGACACCATGTGGACAGGCATATAATGCATTTAAAAGTCTGCTTTGACTTTCATGGTCCATTACAAACTCGGGCAAATCAACAGACTCCAGCTTCATGCGTAATTCAGGCTCAGTAACCTTTAATTCCATTTGAACGTCATGAAACAGCATGTTATAAGCTACTCTTACCTGTTCTTTATAACTAGCTGGAACAACTGCTATAGCATGAGCCTCGCGTGCAATGGCATTACGCAGATTACCGCCGTCAAACGATGCTAATCGTAAATCATATTTCTCACTTGCCTCCCATAAAAAGCGATTAATGATCTTGTTGGCATTACCTAATCCTTTGTGGATGTCATCTCCTGAGTGTCCACCTTTTAAACCAGAAACAGTCACTTTAAATGCAAATCCCTTATCGACTGCTACTGTTGTAAAAGGAAATTTTGCGATCGTATCTACACCTCCGGCACAACCGATAAAAAGTTCACCGTCATCTTCAGAGTCCAGGTTTAATAGAATTTTTGAATCAAAAAATCCTTCTTTAAGCTCAAATGCACCAGTCAAGCCTGTTTCTTCATCAACTGTAAATAAACACTCAATCGGACCGTGCTCTATATTATCGGCCACCAGCAGAGCCATTTGCGCAGCCATACCTATACCGTCATCAGCACCCAATGTGGTGCCATCGGCCTTTACCCATTCGCCATCGATAACCGGTGTAATCGGATCGTTATCGAAATCAAACTTCTTATCACTGTTTTTCTCACATACCATATCGATGTGTGATTGCAACACAACCGATTTTACATTTTCTCTTCCGGCAGTTGCAGGCTTTCTGATAAGAACATTACCAATATGATCTTTATGTGCCTCGAGTCCGTTATCTTCAGCAAACTTTAATAAAAACTCTATTATTTTTTCCTCCTTTTTTGAAGGACGAGGCACATTGCAAATCGCTTCAAAATGCTTCCATACCTCTTGAGGTTGTAATCCTGATAATCTATCCATTATCGTATATTAGTTAGAATTATTGTTAAATTGGATTCTCTTTTAAGTCATCAAATAAGGTTAAGATCCTTTGAATTTCTACCCTTTTACCTTCTTCACCTTTACTATCATACCCAAAACTAAGATTATTAAGCATCCGCTTAATTATTGTCAGGTTGTCGCAAGGTAAGAAATACTCTTCTTTGAGTTGCAGCTTTTGCTGTTTTATAAAGTACTCAATTTCTTTTCTTCCCAAAACAGCGCCCTTATTAATGGGATTAATGTAGAATAGAACAGCCGATTGATCTTTAATCTGCTCGTTATCAGACATGGCTGATTCATCAATAAAAGCCAGCAAAAAGTTCTTGGGTAAGTTTACCCCGTATACGGGCATCCCCAATTCGCGGCATAATATGGAATAGATGACTGATACAGATAAGGGATTACCCTTATGCGTTTCGAGCACCTCGCTGATGTAATTATTTTCAGGAGCGAGATAACGGCTTGTATTACGCGAGAATTTATGTACATCAAACATCACATGATTAACAATTCTTACCTTTTCAAGCGATGTCAAATGCTCATTCATTTCCAGCCAGATATCTTTTCTGAGCTCAGACAGCTGTTCTTTTAGATGAATTAAACTAACGTCGGGAAACTGGTATTTACAAACCAAATAAGCCCCGTATAATAAGTCACGGGTTGGAGTCTGCACCCAGTTTTTCAATTGGAAATAAATATCTTTTAATTGGATAGAGTGGATAATATTTTCGACACGGGATTGAAACAGATCATCCAAAGATGATTCCCATGCCTTTTCCAATTCAGGCACAATTTCAACCGGCTCCTTCAACAACGCGTCTTCTACAGAAGCAAATATTTCGTCGTTAGGATCATCCAGCAGGGTGATCAGCGCCTTTATTTTCTCTCTATCCATCAGACTATTATTTAGTTAATCCATTCAATACATGCTCAATCAGCTTTTTCATTACAGGTTTATAATCCTTACTTGCCGTTCCTGCCAAACGATTAGCAATAATCATGCAAATAGTTGCAGCTTTGTGCCCTAATAAGGCAGACAATCCATATATAGCAGAGCATTCCATCTCATAATTCGTTACCCGGTACTTACCATGTCTGAACGCAGTAATCTTCTCGTTAATATGCTTATCAGCTATATCAAGTCGCAACTCACGCCCCTGCGGACCATAAAAACCGGGTGCTGATATTGTAACACCTTTAACTACATTTTCTCCTGTCAGCTTATCAAGTAATTCGGCAGCAGCATCCACAACATAAGGTGCCGTTAACAGAGGATTCCAGTTAAGCGACCCGGTAAAGGCTTTTTCAAAGGCCAGGTCTGTTACCTCATTGCGACGGGCATAAAAATTGATCAATCCATCAAAACCAATACCTTTCTCACTTAATAACCACGTATCAACCGGTAAATCTTTTTGCAAGGCGCCTGATGTACCAATACGCACAAAGTTTAGTTGTGTATGTTGTTCTTTAACAGTTCTGGTTTCAAAATCAATATTAACAAGGGCATCCAATTCATTAACAACAATATCGATATTGTCTGTTCCAATACCTGTTGCTACAACAGTTAGGCGCTTACCGTTGAAAGTACCCGTGCATGATACAAATTCACGGTTCGATCGTCTTACTTCAATGGTGTCAAAGAATGAACTGATCAGTTCAACTCTACCCGGATCCCCCACCAGTATAATATTTTGAGCTACATCTTCCGGCTTAAGGTATAAATGAAAAATACTTCCATCCGGATTTATAATTAGCTCTGAAGCTTCTATTTTTCGCATGTGAAATTTATTTTAATTTCAAATTAATGAAATTTTTGAGTTAAAATACATCTTATAGGCTCATTTTTACGCAAGTGTTAATAAATAATCGCTGCAAACAAACTTATTGGTCTGAACCGTGAACCGAAGCTCATCAGTTCTTCATGTTTTTTAACGATAAATATGTAAATTCGCAGCTCAATAAGTATAAATAAGTAAGCGATGATACAGAGAATTCAGACTTTATATTTACTATTAAGTGGATTGCTTATGGGAAGTTTATTTTTCATTCCCTTAGCACAAATTGAAACAGATACACAAGAGGTATTTCAATTCATTTACCGCGGTTTAACTAACGCAGAAGGCGAAACAGTAACACCAACTTTAGCATTAAGCATATTGCTAACAGTTGCCACACTGGTTTCTTTTATTACCATATTTTTATACAAAAACCGAACGCTTCAAATACGCCTTTGCGGAATTAATTTAGCCCTATTGTTAGGTTCTACAGGCATGATCTACTATTTAGGATCACAACTTGCCGATGATTCGTCTGTGGTTAGTTACAGTATTACTACAGCCTTCCCTGTTGTAGCACTCATCCTAACATTTTTGGCCTTAAGAGCTATTGGCAAAGACATTGCATTATTAAAATCAATGGATAGGATCAGATAATAAAACCAATTAAAATGGTGGAGTTTATAACTCGACCAGAAAAGAAATTTCAAAGCCCTTCAGTTATTGCTGAGGGGCTTTTTCATGTGTAATCATATAATTCAATGAGGCCATACCGGTCCAGCGACCTATACCACCTTTTACATTGGTATGTGTTTTTTGATCAACCAGTGAAAACGGATTTCCATGACTTAAATGATCAAGGTATATCCCATTAAGCACTCTGTAGGACTCAGCATCAATTTGTGAAATTTTGACTAAAACAGTATCTGTAATGGCAAACTCATCTGATAAGATATTGCGCTCCGAATCGATATTATAAATATTCAATGGATCGGGCTGATTGCTTCGTTTGACCTGAAAAATATGTTGTTTTCCATTGAATAAGTTGTCATTCATCAACGGATTATCAGATGGATGAAAGCGGGTATCGAAATGCAGTGTTTTAATCTGCGAATAGTAATAGTTTATATTCAAAGCATCATCATTCACACATCCGCTTATAACCATTGCAGAGTCCGAAACAGCTTCTGACTTCAACCATTCGACATCTGGTAATGAAGGAATTGTAGTGAAAGCTGTCACTAATTTCCCTTTATAGCTTACCTCCAATTGATAATTTTCACCCGTTTCACCTTTCATGCTTATACTTTTGTAGATAAATGGGGGGAAAAACTCATCCTGATGCGTTAAAGTCAATACCTCTGACTCACCTTTTCCGTTGGTGATGGTTACCTTGGCATAGTTTAAGAATGTATTACGGATCGAAGCCGAATCATAGTCTGTCAGAAAGGGTGAACTCATAGTTAAAAGCACATTGGCTCTTCCTTCATTTTCTATCCATCCATCGACTACAATTTTGCGTTCGTAATCAACCTGATCAATTTCAACTTCTTTCGAGCAGGCCAGCAATACCACTAATACAATGAACACTATTATACGCATACTTAAAATTTAAATCGCCAGCTAATGGATGGCATAATTGGAAATAAGGAAACCTGCATGGCTTTTATACTTAACTGATAATCCTGCTGTCCTTCCTCAACCTGATAATAGATATAATAAGGGTTGCTTCGTCCATATAAATTAATGATGGAAAAATTAAGGATGGACTCGGCAAACAAGCGGGATTTTAAATGATAATTCATTGAAATATCCATTCTATGATAAGCAGGCATCCTGTAATTATTAACTCCGGCATAGTCATTGGCAATTGAACCCATCAACCAGTATCGTCCCGTTGGCAAAGTGGCTTTGTTACCACTGGCATAAATAAATACAGTTCCAAAATCAAAGCGATCATTTAAAACATATGTTGCCTGCAGATTTAAATCATGTCGTCGATCATATTTGGCATCATGCCACTCCCCCTCATTTATTCCATCATATTGCTGTTGGGCCCAGCCTAAGGTATATGCAACAGTCAGCTCAAAATCCTTTGCCTGCTTATTTAAGTAAAACTCACTTCCGTAGGCCACTCCCCGGCCTTTATAAAAGTTCTCTTCGATGCTTTCAACTTCAGCTTGATCAGTGTTCAGTTTAAGCAGCAGCTGATTATCCATTAACTTACCATATCCTTCAACTCCCCACTGGAGTTGACGTTCGGTATATTCTTTAAAGAAACCGAAAGTCAACTGGTGTCCGGTCTCTAGTGGTAACTTTTCTGTAGCAGGCATCCAGATATCTGACGGTAAAGGAATAGACGCAATGGAAGCCAAATGAATGTTTTGGGAATTAAAGGCGTATGAAAGCTTATATGAGGCGGTTTTAAGCGGATAATAATTCACCGAGACTGTTGCATTGGGTAAAACCTGTGCTTTTTCAGATTTAAAGCTTTCGTCCGAGGCCTCATTTAATTTGTAATAGTTAAGAGCGACACCAGTATATACAGACCAGTGAGAATTAAGTTGATAATAATCACTAATAAACGCTCTGAGAGCCGAACTTTGGTAATCATCTAGGGTTGATTCATTATTATTTAGGTAACTTATTTTTAAATCCTGCGGTATTATGTTGTACATGGTTAATTCAACACCGGCTCTTAGGTAATGCTTATCCAGATTATAGCTGTATCGATTTTTGAATTGATATTGTTTATAATCTGTTGCAAAGCGCATGGATCCATCAGGTATTACAGCGCCGAAATCTGAAAAATAAGATGTATAGGACACGGAATTTTCCATACTGAAATCGGGTGAAAGAAGTTTATTCCATGCTAAACTAACACCGGCATTACCCCATTCTGAGTCTGAAGTTACTTCATTTCTTTCACTTGTCATTGAAAAATCATCACGCCCAATGTACCAGCTGAATACCACTTTATCATTGCCCGACTTAAACTTTAATTTGCCATTCCAGTCGTAAAATGTGTAGTTGTTTTGCTTAAAGTAGTTGTCACCGTCATTTATAAACGGGCTGGCCATATGGCCCAGCATATCCAGGTAACTCCGGCGTATACCAGTATTAAGGTACCATTTCTTATTCTTTGACGCCCCATTGTATGTCAGGTTACTGACAATATTCCCCAGGTTACCCGCCCAGTTGGAACTATCCGGTTTCTGATTGTAGGTATCGACAATAATAGATGATGCCAGGCGAGATGACAAATGAATGGGCGCGTTACCTTTAAAAAAATCAACCTTATTGGTCAATAAAGGATTAAACACCGAATAAATACCCATTAGGTGTGTCGGGTTCATTAGTTCAATACCATCAAACAGCACGAAATTCTGCCCCGGTGAACCACCCCTAACATAGATGCCTCCATTACCTTCACTGACAGACTGCATACCAGGCAACAATTGTAAACCTCTTAAAACATCAGGACTTCCCATAAAGGCAGGGATAGCCAGCACATCTTCTTTCTTAAGTGTTAGCTTGCCAGGAATATAGTTGTCAACAATGTTCTTTTGAGTAGCATTAACCTGCACTTCTGATGCCTGGTAAACTTTAAATCTCAATTTAACTGTCAACTGCTCATTTTTGGCTTTGATAATAGTCATTTGTCGCTGCTCAAACGCCGTATGCCCTATTTTAATTGTAATAGTATCATTATTAAGACCACACAACTCAAATTGACCATCTTCACCCGAAACAGCTCCTTTTCGTCCATCTAATGATGTGATATGAACAGATGGTATTGGTTCATTGGTCTCAAAGTCCAAAACACGACCATAAATGCACCATGGTGTATCCTGAGCATGAGCAATTATGCCAAGTAAATAAAAGATATGTAATAGTATGTACTTCAATAGTGGTAAGAATAAAAAAGAATTGGAGACCTGCACAGATCTCCAATTTCTATATTTCTTTTCCGGTAAAGACTATACAGGAGTTACAACAACTTCTTCTTCACCATAAGCTTCTTCAAGAGCAGCAATAAAGCTTTCGATTTCAGCAATCAAATCAGCAAATCCTTCTTCTACAAACTGGTCAACAGTTACTTTAGAACCATCACCAAACACCATTAGGAAAGCCGGTTCAACATAGCTTCCACCATAGTTATCAGTCATTTCTTCAAGGTAGAATTCACCTTTAGCAATAATTTCGTTTGAGTCGGCAAAACGAACATAAAGAAGAGCGTACTCGTTTACAAGCTCAACCATCATGTCCTGCATATCTTGTTCAGTTGAAGTTTCATTCAACTCACCTGAATCAACTTTTTCAGCAAAGCCTTCCATAAAACCCTTAAAATCAAGGATACCTTCAATTTTAATGTTACCTAACTGAAACCAAACATTTGCCTTTTCAAGTACTTCCTGTGCTAATGCATCATCCATACCACCTTCACCTTCAAGCGTATTGAAAATTTCGGTATATGAAAAATCACCTTCCAATGAAAAACCATTACCATAGATAACATCCTCATTATGCTTGAAAGAGGCGCTGGCAGCAACTTTACTTGTTGTGTTTGTTAACTCACTTGTAAAAGAGAAATTTTCAAGTGTAATGATTTCAGTGATGCTTTTGGGCGTATCGTCGTCATTCCATTCGGCCTGTAAAGAGAAACTGGTAATAACAGTTGCTCCTAATTTTACATGAGCATTTAATGATAATGGTAATTCAACAACCATCTCAGGGTCATCCTGGTGAGCCGCATCCTGCACATTAAAGTCATAAACACTTATTTCAGCATCCTGCCCTTCAACAAGAAAGCGATAAGTAATTTCAGTTGTAGATTCTTCAACAACCATCCAATCGTTCATTTCAGAATCCCATTCGTAAACACCAGCTTCAGCTTTAAACTCATCCGAAGCTCTCATCTTGTCTACAAGCGCGCCCTTTAAATTAACAATTGATTTAGTTTCCTGAACTGATTTCACCTCGTTTAAAGAGAACTCGACAGCTTTTACCGCCTGTGCATCTGCGATATCCATTAAGGCAAAGAAACCATCAATAACGTCGTAGGTCTTAAGGTTTTTTGCTTCGTCCATTTTCTGAACCATGGCAATACCTTCGCTCTCCATTTTTTCCTTTTGCTCTTCAACCGGTAAGTCACTAAAAACTTCCCCACTGCCTTCATCATCACTACAAGCTGTAAAAGCAAAAACTCCAGCAATAAGTATTGCTGAGATCCATTTCATCTTTTTCATCATCATTTTTTCATTCGTCACAAAACAACATTTCTCTTTAAATATTGCTTAGCTGTGCCTTTAGGTTAATAATCTTATCGTTAGAATCACTATTCTTAGTAATGCATTAAGTCCTACGCCACATATCCTTAATTGTTACCTGAAAAATAGCATTACAACGAAAAGAATCAGGTAACGCATTGAGTGTAACAATCTTGATCAGGAGCTTTTTTTAGCAATTTAATTCGTTCAATTTCAGTTAAGAAATACTTAATACCGAACAACTATGCGTTTCGAATAAAGTGTTCTTTTAGTCACGTTGACTGCCTATTTTAATTACCATTTTCATTTTACTCATGACGTGGTCATAGGCACCTTTAGTATGCGGCTTAAGGCATTCGCTGCAATCTTTCACACCATTGGTATATTTAAAATTGCCACCACACTGATCTTTCAACATGTATAAGGGGCAATAACAAAACAGGCAATTAAACTCTTTTATATCCTTTACTTTATGACAGGGAAAATATTCGCATTTGGTATGCTGGGTAAACTTGTAATTCTCGCTTTGCTTTTTATCGTTCATTTTGTTCGTGTTAAGATTAGAGCCTGCAAAATTATACTAATTGAACAATTTGTTGCAATAAATAAATAGCAAAGCCATCAGGTGAACTCAAACTTCGTTCACATGATGGCTTTGCGGTCATATTTTAAAGAAAATTTATAAGCCCAAGACCTCTTTTTCAGGGTCGAAACCACCAGCTAACAGCTTAGCCGGATCTTCAATCATCTCTTTAACTTTCACTAAAAATCCTACAGAATCTTTACCGTCGATGATTCGATGGTCGTATGACAATGCCAGGTACATAATAGGCCTTATCTCCACTTTACCATTCACTGCAACAGGACGCTCTACAATATTATGCATTCCCATAATGGCCGATTGCGGTGGATTAATAATTGGCGTGCTCAGCATAGAACCAAAGACACCTCCGTTAGTTACGGTAAAAGTTCCTCCAGTCATTTCTTCGAGGCCGATTTTACCCTTTCGGGCCTTTTCAGCCAAATTCTTTAATGACAACTCAATGCCATCAAGACTTAGTGTTTCAATATTACGTATCACCGGCACCATGAGTCCTTTAGGAGTTTGTACGGCAACAGATACATCATGGTATTCCGGTATCACGATCTCATCGCCATCGATCATGGCATTCACCATTGGATGATGCTTTAATGCCAGTGATGCCGCCTTAATAAAGAAAGACATAAAACCAAGCTTGACACCATGCTTATCGATAAATTTAGACTGATATTTCTTACGAAGATTCATAACAGCAGACATATCAACCTCATTAAAAGTAGTTAGCATCGCTGTTTCATTTTTAACAGCTACCAAACGCTGACTTAGCTTTTTACGCAACATGGTCATTTTCTGTCGTTCGGATTCACGACTTACATTGCTGTTAATAAATGCTGATTGGCCTTTCCCTCCCGCAGTATCATCCTGTTCCGGTAAATTTTTAACTAACTCTACTTCTTTGGTTGACAAGCGCTTTAAACCATTAATTACCTGGTCAACATCCAGATCAGCTTCTTCCATTAGCTTCCGGGCCAAAGGAGACACTTTAGCATCAGGATAATGAGTATTAGTCACTTCTTTCTTTGAAGTTGCTTCCGGCTCTTTTTCTGTATCCTTTTTCCCTTCAACGTCTTTTTGCTCTGAAGGTACATCAGCAGAAGCCTTAGATGTAGTCTCCCCTGCAAAGTCGGTATCAATGGTGCATGCAACAGCACCCACCGCAATTGTTTCACCTGCTTCAACCGATATTTTAATTTTTCCCGCCTCGGTTGCCAGTAATGATAAAGTTGCTTTATCTGATTCTATTTCTGCAATTTCCTGGTCTTTTTCAACAATATCGCCGTCTGATACCATCCACGATGCCAATTCCACCTCTGTAATGGATTCTCCGGGAGTAGGGACTTTTATTTCAATTATCATTTCTTTCAATTTTTTAGTCCTTAGTCTGTTTCAGGCAACCTGGGTTACAACCTGTATATACTGACTACTGACATTTAACTACTGACTAATTCTTATATGGAAAATCTAGGTTTCTCTTCAAAATACATGTGCTGTTTCAGGATTTCGGTGCGCGACTTACCTTCAACACATTGCAAACCACAATATTTTAACTGCCGTTCACAATGACAGCCTTTAAATACTTTGTTGATGATTTCATTCTGGCCAATCACATGCAAGCCATTCAATCCGGTTGCCGGGCTACCACTGGCAATACGTGCAACAGGTACAATATCAACATCAGGCATCTTGCTGCGAATGTAATTCCAGGCTCCCATATTCTCGGGCTCTTCCTGAACCCACAAATGCAACAAGGCATTGTTGTACTTTTTAATAATGGTTTCCACCTGTACCTGAGGGAAAGGATGCATCTGTTCCATACGAACCAAAGCCACATCGCGTGCATCCAGCTCTTCCTTACGAGCCAGTAAGTCATAATAGATCTTTCCGGTACAGAAGACAACACGCTTCACATCAGAAACATCCACATTATTATCATCAATTACTTCCTTAAAACCACCCTGTTCAAAATCAGCTAACGAAGACACGCATTTCGGATGTCGCAATAAACTTTTAGGCGTAAAGACGACCAATGGAATACGGAATTCGCGTTTTAACTGGCGACGTAACACATGGAAAAAGTTGGCCGGCGTAGTACAATTTACCACCTGCATATTATTTCGTGCAGCCAGCGATAAGAAGCGTTCAACCCTTGCACTGGAATGCTCAGGCCCCTGCCCTTCAAATCCATGCGGTAATAAAAGAACCAGACCATTCATAAGTCCCCATTTTTCCTCGGCAGAAGAAATATACTGATCGATAATTACCTGCGCAACATTATAGAAGTCCCCAAACTGAGCTTCCCAAATAGTCAGTCCATCTGGTTTGGCCAGGGCATAACCATATTCAAAACCCATTACCCCATACTCCGACAAAAGAGAGTTAAAGACTTTAAAGGTAGCCTGATCAGGAGCAATGTGCTGTAATGGACGATAGCGCTTATCAGTGTCTTCAATGGTTAAAGCAGCATGACGATGCGCAAAGGTACCACGCTCTGCATCCTGACCGCTTAAACGCACCGGGTGACCTTCCTTAACTAAAGAAGCATAGGCCAGTTGTTCTCCCAGGGCCCAATCCAGACGATCTTCTTCAACCATCTGTTTACGGTCATTAACAATTTTATGGAGCTTTTTGAAGAACTTTCTGTCATCGGGCAAATAATTGATACGTTCCAACAGCTTTATTAAGCCATCCTTATCAACCGAAGTATCAGGCGATTCAACAAAGTCCTGTGGCTCTGAATGTCGGTATCCATCCCAGTCATCATTTAAGAAACGTTGTATAACCACCTTATCAATCTGGCGCGAGGCCTCCAGTTCCTGCTCCAGCAATTGATTAAAATTCACTTCTTCTTTTTTGGCATCTTCTTTCGACACCACCTGTTCCTCCTCTAGCTTTAGCTTATAAATATCACGCGGATTCTTGTGTCGCGCAATCTCTTTGTACAATATTGGCTGGGTAAAACGCGGTTCATCTCCTTCATTGTGACCATATTTACGGTATGATAATAAATCGATGAACACATCAGAATTAAAACGCTGTCGATACTCCATAGCCAGTTCAATGGTATAAACCAAGGCCTCAACATCGTCACCATTTACATGAAAAACAGGTGATCGGGTTACTTTGCCAACATCTGTGCAATAGGTTGAAGAACGGCCTTCGAGATAGTTGGTGGTAAAGCCAACCTGGTTGTTGATCACAATGTGAATGGTTCCTCCGGTTTTGTATCCGCGCAACTGAGCCATCTGCACCACTTCATAAGCTACTCCCTGCCCGGCAATGGCGGCATCTCCATGAATAACGATCGGCACTACTTTATCAAAATCCTTGTTGTATTTATGATCGATCTTTGAGCGTGAAATACCTTCAATAACAGGCGCAACAGTTTCCAGGTGCGACGGATTAGGGGTCAGGTTGACGCGTACATTTTTGCCATTGCTGGCCTCAATATCACTACAATAACCAAGGTGATACTTCACGTCACCCAATGATATACCCTCTTCGTATTCATCACCTACAAACTCTTTAAAAACATTCTTATATGGTTTTTGCAAGATGTTGGTCAATACATTTAAACGGCCCCGGTGAGCCATTCCGATCACCACTTCTTCTGCCCCCAGTTCAGCTCCTTTATCAATCAGGGCATGTAAGCCCGGAATTAATGTTTCAGATCCTTCTAAAGAAAAACGTTTTTGTCCCACAAACTTTTTATGGATAAAGCTCTCGAATCCAACTGCGGTATTCAGCTGATTAAAGATCTTACGCTTTTTTTCAGGCGAAAAATCAGGCGTATTCTTTACACTTTCCATTCGTTTTTTCATCCAACCTAGAATCTCCGGATGACGAATATAAAGGTATTCCACAGCTACAGACTGACAATAGGTTTGCTGCAGGTGTGCAATAATGTCTTTTAATGGAGACGCGCCAATTCCCAGTTCATTACCAGCCTGGAACACAGAATCCAGATCCTTTTCAGACAAGTCGAAATTCTCAACATCCAGAGTTGGATAGTATTTACGACGTGATCGAACAGGATTGGTTTTAGTAAACAAATGTCCTCGCTGGCGGTAACCATGAATCAGGTTTAATACATGAAATTCTTTATCGACATAACCTGCGGTACTTGATTGCTGATAGTTTTCAAGTGCAAAATCGAATCCCTGAAAGAACTTTTGATACGACTCTTCGACAGAGTCCGGGTCTTCTTTATATTGCTTGTAAAGCTCATCTATTGAGCCAATTTCGCTATTACCCAGAAATGAGAATTTATCCATAAAACTATATTAGTTTCGGTATTTTTGTGTTTTTCTTTCCTCTATTAACAAATAAGTAAGACTAAAGTTAAAATATTTTTAAGCTCATACACCTATTGTAAAACAGGTTTTTGAATAATGATTTTTATTGGAAATTTACAGGAAAATATTATTGGCTGCTTTCACGCCTATCCATCAGGTCGATAATAACTTTTCATTCGCCTGTTGCATTTCAACATGGCAGTATATTAATGACATATTAAAAACTTAGGTTGTAAAGCTTCTTTCATCGGGCATCAATTAGCTATATTTGTTATTCTATAAATTGAGCACATGACATCCGGATTCCTTAATGCAATAGCCTCGTATTATTATAAAAATGCCAAAAATGAACTGTCTGACTACTGCTTTGTCTTTCCGAGTCAGCGTGCCGGCATATTTTTTACCAATTACCTGCGTCAGCTGGTTGATGAACCATCATGGGCACCGCAGATACTGACAGTTAATGACTTTTTCGGGTCACTGACGAAACAAATTGTGGCCGATAATATCACCTTATTATTCACTTTACATCAGGTGTATAATCAGGTAAGTGGTAAAAACATCTCCTTTGACGAGTTTTTGCCTTGGGGCGATATGTTTTTGGGTGATTTCGATGACATTGATAAATACCTGGTGGATGTTGATCAACTGTTTTCCAACCTTATCTCTTTTAAAGAGTTAGATGACGATTACAGTCACCTTAATGAGAAACAGCTGGAAGCGATAAAAACGTTCTGGGGAGCTTTCAAGGCAGAACAGTTATCATCTCACCAGTCTTACTTTCTTGAAAACTGGGAACACATACCTAAAGTATATAAGGCTTTTAAGGAAAAACTGACAGAGCAATCGCTGGCATACGATGGTATTGTTTACCGTGAAATAGCAGACAAAATAAAACAAGAAGAGCATTTAGAGATAAAGTGGAAAAAGGTTGTTTTTGTAGGCTTAAACGCATTGACTCCCGCGGAACGGAAGCTGATGGACAGGCTGAGAAAACAAAAAACAGCCGATTTCTTCTGGGATTACTCACCATGGATGGAGAAAACGGATAACGATATTCTTCAGACACGTGGTCCAGGTTTATTTTTAAACGAAAACCGCCTGCGTTATCCTTCACCAAAAGATTTTTCTTTACCACTAAACGAAGAAGGCCCTGATATTACCATAACAGCAGTTGCCAATCCTACCGAACAGTTAAAGTCCGTTCATTCTTTTCTTAAAAAGGAATACGAGAGCGATTTAAAAACGGCTGTTGTACTTGCTGATGAAACCATGTTGATGCCAGCTTTACATGGCATACCGGGGAATGTAGACCGGGTTAATGTGACCATGGGATATCCCTTAAATAATACACCTGTGTTTGGTTTGGTCAACTTATTGTTTGAAATGCAGCGCAATGCACGTAAAAGCAAAGAAGGCGTATGGTTGTATCATCGTCATGTACTACCTATATTACAGCACCAGTATATTTCATTATTGGCTGAAGATGATTGTCGTACACTTCATAAAAAACTGGTCAAAGAGAACATTATCTTTGTAAAAGCCAGAGACCTTCAAATTAATCCCTTATTTAAATTACTGTTTGGTAAAGTTAATAACGGTAGCGAGCTAGCCAGTTACCTGACAGATATACTGACCAAAATATACGAATTACTTCAACCTGAAGAAGATAAATTACTGGAGCAGGAGTTTGTGTTTGCGTTGCACAAAAGCATTGTGCGCTTGCAGGATTTACTGGAACAAAATCAACAAGATGATTTACAGCCCGAAACCTGGATAAAGCTTTATAAGAAACTAGCTGATTTTCAAACAGTCCCTTTTAAAGGTGAACCATTGGCTGGTTTGCAGGTAATGGGTATACTGGAGACACGTGCCCTGGACTTTGACAAGCTGATCATATTGGATTTGAATGAAGGTGTTTTCCCAAAAACCTCGGCACCCAACACCTTTATTCCTGCTACACTGCGAGCCGGATTTGAGCTGCCGACCATTGAATTACAGGATACCATCTTCTCCTATTATTTCTTTCGTCTGATACATAGAGCCAAAAAAGTGGAATTGCTCTACTCTACTGGTGCACAGGGTATGAAATCGAATGAAATGAGTCGTTTCCTGTACCAGTTAAGATACGAATTTAATGCACAGATCAAGTCGCAAACATCCTCGGGAAATGTATCATTATTAAGCCCACCGGTGCCTGTTGCCAGAAAGACAAAAGCCATAATGGAACGACTGGAGCAATACAAAGCAGGTCATGAAAAGTTCCTTTCTCCAAGTGCACTGTCGGTATATATTGAATGCCCCATGCGCTTCTATTATCAGAAAATTGCCGGCATAAAAGAACCGGATGAGATTACCGAAGAGGCTGATGCACGCATTTTTGGACTCATCTTTCATGATGTGGTTGAAAACCTTTATAAAACACATATAGGAAAAGAAGTTGAAGCTGCTACCATTGAAGGATGGATCAAAAATAAGAAGCTCATTGACGGCCTGATTCGAGAAGGATTTAACACTCATTTGACCGATTACGAAAAAGGTAAAAGCACGTTTACCGAGATTCATGGTAAAAATGTAATGGTATTTGAAGTGATACGTCGCTATCTGCTGCAATTCCTGAAGCTGGAAAAGGCACGCAGCCCTTTCACTATTGTAGATCTGGAACGTAAAGTTCAACACTGCTATAGCAGTAACGAACTTAAATTGAACATCGGTGGTTTTATCGATCGCCTCGAAAATAAAGATGGTATACTACGAGTAATGGATTATAAAACAGGAACAGGGGATCCGACCATCAGCAGTATTAATGATTTATTCGATACCGATAAACACAAAAAGAACAAAGCTACCTTCCAAACCTTACTTTATTCGCTTATTCTGGAAGAAACGGGAGACAGCTCCCCTGTACAGCCGGGTGTTATATGGGTTCGTGATGTGTTTAAGAAGAGCTATGATACTCAACTCTTTTTAAAAGAAGGAAAAAGCAAGAACCCAATTATCCTGCAACCCGTTCGTGATGAATTTAAGGCAGGACTAAACTCCCTGTTTGAAGAGTTGTACAATCCTGATATTCCTTTTCAACCAGTGGATAATGTTGACAAATGCAGGTATTGTGTGTATAAAACTTTGTGCAACAGGTAGGCAATTATGATCTAACTTTATAAGACTGATAAAATGGCTACTATTAACCTGAGTTCGATATTAAACTCAAACCTCAGGATCCAATTCAAATCTCTCATTATCGGCCTCATTACAATAGCCCAATTGCTTCTCTACATAACTTATATACCTCATACTTTTGAAGTCAAACCATTGCTGACGATAGTCTCCTGAATTATCAACTTCCCATTTAAAGTTCCTAAATGGTTTTGGTTTATTCAGCGCTCTTATTAAACGCTCTTTAAGCTTTAAATCATCAATAGAATCAGTAAAATCAACCATTAAATTAAACAAATCACGCGAAGGCATTGCTTCAAACTCCATGTAGTTCTGATGATTCTTCTCTATTTCATCTATATCCTCTTGCCATGGTTCTTCATAGTCAGATTCCCAACTATCAAAGTTTAGTATGTGTTTGACCTCTCCCGTCTTCTTGTTAAAATAGCACCTCATTCCGCAATCAAGGTATTCTGCTATTTCTTTAATTTGCTTTTCTGTTGGCTTCATAGTGATCGCTAATAAACAGTAATGGTGTTTTAAGTATCTAAAAATACAGGTTCTACTTCTATATAAGGAGAAAAACTTCAATACCTATTCTTTTCGATGCCATTGCTTTATTATTTATATTCCCTTTTATTTATCTCCATTTGTTTATTCTTTCTGTTTTCTCCTGAAATTCAGAAGAAAGGGAATTCACCCTCGATCTAAGCAATATTTTTCTTCCTTCAATACTGCGCGTATAAACCAAATTACAAGCCCCCACAAAACGTCTCCATTGGTTTTCGAAATATACTGCTGTTTTCTTATTTTTTCCCAGTAATTCAGGAATCGCATGGTAATCGTTTTGAGATATCACCTTCAGGAAAAGACTTTTCCTTTGTATCAAATATCTCGGATTATCAATCGTCGAAACAATCTCCTGCATTGATTTAATGAATGTGGATTTTTCAAACGTTGTGCCTCCTTCCAGATGACAATAAATTGCACCGAAATTGTCAACTGTAGAAACAACATGTAAATCGGTCATATCAGTTTTAATGGCTTTTGATTTCACTAATGAGCAAAGCAATGCTTCGCCTATCTGCTGAATATCTTTTGAGATGTCTCTGTATTTAAAGAAGATCGTGAATGTTTTGTGGAATTGCCTTCCAAAATACAATACACCCACAACTCCTGCAAACATAAGCAAACGAAATATATCCTCACGACTTTTAATATGCCTGCCATTTCTTACTAAAAGATCAAAAAACCATTCAGCAAAACCCATTAAGCCAGATCCTAAGGCTGCCATCAAGTTGGCAATAGTTTTATTATAATACAGTGATTTGATCTCCTTATATTTTTTGTCATCGGGAAATGGGACTTTTATTTCTTCAATCAATTTAACTCCACCTGAAAGTGCACTTATCCAATTCTGATACAGTACATCTCTATTACCCGCTTTTTTAATTACCTCTGAATTATATGATTCAATTTCAGGCTTGTTGAATGCTTTAGGAAGATTCAACCTGTTTATTCCATTCTCAATCGTTACCTCGCTATTATTAGATACTCCAACAAAAGATTTGAACCGACGTTTCATCAACTGCAAGTCGTCTCCTCCATCCTCTGCAGTTGAATCAACACAAACCAAATGCCATATATTCCCTGTTTTACTGCTATTATAACGGTCAGAGCGAATAGCTCGTCCACGCATTTGATTTGAAAGGACATAGGATCCTACAAAACTTGCAAGTATCAATGCGTTTATTGTTGGTGCATCCCACCCTTCACCCAATAGTGATTTTGTGCCTATTAGTACTTCTATCTCGCCCGATTCGAATAAAACAGTAACTAATTGAACAATATTATGCTTTATCTTTTCATTGGTATTGATAATAAGGAAGCTATCATCATAATCCAAAGGCTTGTACGATATCTCATCAATATGAATGCTTCGGGCTGCTTCATGCAAAGGATTTAATGCTGTTTTGGGAATAATGATCAGCGAACCAGAAAGAATCCCCAACTTCATATTCCTCTCATTGGTCCTTCTCAGTTTTTCAAATATTGGCAATACTCCAATTTTATTTAAGGCCAGATTGTTATTCTGCTCACTCACAAGAAACTCCTTACGAATATAATCAGTAAGAATAACCATTCTAAGGTCACTGCCCAATATATCATGTTCAATATCGACAATATCATCAATACTTTGCAATTTACTAATTGATGTACTTAATGCGCGACTGATCTTATGGTTATTACTGAAACTGATCGACCGCCTGTTGAGAAGTCCATTTCGCTTGAGTTTATTTCTTAGTTTTTCCTTATGCTCTTCGTATGCGTTAAAATTATCCTTGTCTCCGAATAAATAGAATGTCAATAAGATTTCAAGCCATTCGTAATTCAGAGGTGGAATGACATATTTTTTATCTCCGATAACTTCTAAATGTTCCTCTGTTATATTTCTTCCTACAGCATTAAGAAAAATAAGTACCGATGAGTAGCATTCAAGCCTTGAATATATCCATCCTAAATTTTTTGCAGGAAACTTGTAAATCGGATGCTCGATCAATGATTGAATCAACACATCATCTCTTTTTATATTTTCAAAGACGCTTAATGTTCTTGCTCTTTGATCAGCAATGTGTTTGCATTCATCTTCTGTTGGCTCAGCCAAGTAGATATAATCCTGATGTGGACACAGATCATTTTCAACAACCAATTCCGGAACGGAAATCTCTGCATCGACAGGACCATTTAAATCAATATACCTTTGCCATTCCGTATAAGTGACATCGTAAGGCGGTGTTGCTGTCAGACCAACAATCGTTGGATTTAAAGCATCCTTAATTGCGTTTAATGACCTCCACCACTCGTTTTTTAAGTGGTGTGCCTCATCAACCACGATTGTTCCAATGTCTTGTTTCTTTAATTTGTTAACAAGTTCTTTTACATCCAAGGTTTTTTTTACCTTTTCCTGGATTCCATTTTCGATTTCCTCCTCAAACAGATCATATTCCTCAATCACAGATTTGGTGCAGGCTGCATGAAGCGCCTGATATGTAACAACGGTTAAAAAGGCAGGCTTTTTAATATCTCTTGAAATCCATTCCGGCTCCTTGCTGGTTTGCAGGAAAAGTTCACAAAACCTTTGTATCCATTGATTTCTGATGGCTACAGTCGGTGCAAAAATTAATGTCGGTTTATTAAGCCTTAAGGCTACTTCAAGACCAAGTACCGTCTTGCCCGAACCAGGTGGAGCTATTATATGAAGATGATTATCATCAAGATGGGATTCTAATTCATCCAACACTCTTTTCTGGTATTTTCTCCAGTCAAACTTAAATTTTATTGTATTGGGAAACTGTTTCAATGTTATGATATTTATTCATGAGATCAATAAGATATAGAGTGAAGGCATATTTTAACACTCCACCAGAACTGATTTTAAAAGTAAGTTTAATTTTCATGAAGAAGAAAACAGACATGTATAGAGCTTGAACAATTAGCCTGTCAATGACCTTACAGATAACTCCTTAGCCAATGATGAAAAATATGATAATCTTCTCACATTATGTATTTCATTGTTGCATTTCACTAATCATCTCAATGCCTTTAATAAGTACCAGATCTTCATCTGTTGTTGCTTGCTCAACATAGTTTGTAGGAATATATTCTTCACGGGGTGTTCCGTTGATATGATACAATTTTGCCGTAGAAAGCCTGTATCCAAAGGGTTGATTTTTGAATGTAAATCCAGTCATCTCACCTGCCAGACGTTCCATTTCAGTGCCCACAATTTGAGCTCGTTCAATCCCTTCAAATCCTATGGCAAGTCCTTCCCCCATGCTACCTGTCCATCTGCCCACTAATATCACCACCGGTTGTTTGTATTGCTGTTTCCTTGGGCTAACATACTCGAGCCAGGTTCGCTCAACTGAAGTTTTTTCATCAAACTGTTCAATTGTCCAATGCTTCTGATAAGGCTTTGTCTCACTGATAAAGCGCCCCATAATACCACGGGCAACATAAGAATTACCCCCATCAACAGTATTTCTCAGATCGATGATCAAGCCCTTTGTATCCATCATTTTATCAAGTGCTTTATCGAAAGTGGATATAAGATTGTTATTACCTAATGAATTATTTATCCTGATGATACCTATTTCATTTTCAATGCTTGATGTGAGCAACCCTTTCTCTGCCTTTATTGTAATTTTATCCAGATCAATCTCGACCGGTTTATTGCCAGGCATTTTAATAGTAATGACTCTTGGCTTATTATATCGACCTGCCAGTATTTTATTTACAATCCATTCCCTAACTGCAAGAGAGTTCTTATTATGGCAATGGGTAGGAAAATCTTCCATTGCCCTATTAATGTCAATCCCATTGATTTTTAATACCTCAGCTCCTACTACATTTTGGTAAGGATTTTCGGTTTGTGATATCCAAACATTTGAAATAATAGGTTTCTGTTCTTTTATTGTGACATAAATTGGCGAATAAAGCCTGTATGAAGATCTCCTGTTGGTATTTAAAATCAAATGACTGTCATAAAACTCGTCTAACAGGTATTCAAAGAATAGTACTGTTTGCTCTTCTGTCTTAATAAAAGGTATTTGCTTTTCGTAATGCGCCTTTATACAGTCCAGATCAACACTTTTATCCTCCAGGTAAATATAGTTCTGTGATATATTCCTTAATATTTCACTTAAATCTTCTTTGACCTTTATCTGGTCGCTAAACTTTTCCTGTGATACCAGGCAACTACAACTCACTCCAATTAGAAAGGCTGAAAGCAATCTTTTCATTTAAATATGAGGTTTTAGCTTAGTTAAAGTCTTTATATATCACGTTAAGCACGATATTTCAAATATAAAAAAATAATGTTTACGAGAGTTTTTTCCAATTTACCTTAATAGGCAACAAGAAGTGATAAACGTATCATTGAGTAATGAGCAAAGGATTCATCGGTATTAGTATCACAAATTTTCAATTCACGGATTTCTGATCAACATATTGATAGAACCAGCAAAATACAAGCAGTTAATTTTTAACAACTAATTAATACCCTTTCTGCAGCCAAATTTTATTGTAAATTTATAAGCATATAATTTAATGAAAACACCATGCGATATACATTTACACTAATAATCATCGTGTTTACAGTTCTCGGCTGTAATAGTGACAAAGCCGGCAGATATCCGATTAAACAAGCAGACTGGAAAAGCAAGCAGGTTAATATTGAAAACTACGCAGATTACTATAAGGGGAAAACCTACCTGCCTGTTTATTCGCACATATATCATATTCACGGAGAAAGGACTTTTGATCTTACCATTACAGTTAGTTTGCGCAACATTTCATCACGTGATTCGGTTTTTATTCTAAAAGCGGATTATTTTAATACTTTAGGCGAAAATGTCAGGCAATATATAGAAAAACCAATCTATCTTAACCCCTTGGAAACAATGGAAATTGTTATTAAAGAGCAGGATATTGAGGGAGGTTCAGGAGCCAACTTTGTTTTTGACTGGGCTTGCAAAAATGGTAAAAACCCTCCATTGTTTGAGGCTGTGATGATTTCGACCTACGGTCAACAAGGTATTTCATTCACCACAAGGGGTATACAAATCACCGAATGATATGAAAGAGCTGATCAATTCCGTCTTATTAATTTTTGCAGTAATAGATCCGTTGGGTTCTATACCTGTATACCTTGAAGCAACAAAGAATTTCGATAAAAAGCACAGAAGGAAAATTGCCATTAATGCATCGATTATTGCTTTTCTGGTGCTCTTATTTTTCATTGTAGTTGGCCAAATTATTCTGGAAGGAATGGATATTACTCTTGAAGCATTTCAAATTTCGGGAGGAGTTATTCTGTTTCTTTTTGCTTTGACCATGATATTTGGTGAAGGTAAGCCTGAATCAGAAAAGAACCTGATCAAGGACTATAAGAAAGTTACCATTTTCCCGGTAGCCGTTCCTTCCATTGCCTCACCCGGTGCCATCATGGCTGTTGTGTTATTGACAGATAATCATGTATACACATTAGGTCAACAAATAACAACAATAGCATTGCTTTTGATCGTTATAATCTTAACCTGCATTTTACTGCTAGCTTCAAATTTTATTCAAAAGAAAATTGGAGAATCAGGTATTATCGTGATAAGTAAAGTTATGGGACTTATTTTAGCTTCATATGCCGCACAGAGCATTTTGTCAGGAATAAAAGAATTCTTCTAGTAAGAACAAAAAAATAAGACAACACATAAGCGTAAGCAAGTGTCATTCACTTGAAAAACAATAACAAAAACCAGGTTTATTTACTCTTCCAGTAAATCTGGTCGAATCTTTTTGGTTCGTTCATAAGCCTGCTGCTCACGCCATTCATCTATTTTAGCCTGATTACCACTTAACAGAACATCAGGAACTTTCCAGCCATTGTAATCGGCAGGACGTGTATAAACCGGCGGCGATAGTAAATCATCCTGGAAGCTATCTGTTAAGGCCGACGTTTCATCGGACATAACACCTGGTATTAACCTGATGATAGCATCAGACACAACAGCGGCAGCCAGCTCACCTCCTGTCAACACATAATCGCCTATGGATATTTCCATTGTCACATAGTGATCACGTATCCGTTGATCAACACCCTTATAATGACCACATAATATGATAATGTTCTCACACAATGAAAGTGTATTGGCGATGCGCTGCTCAAAGCGCTGTCCATCAGGAGTCATATATATCACATGATCGTAGTCACGTTCTGCTTTTAGCTTATCAATCAAATCGGCTATTGGCTGAATGGTCATCACCATGCCGGCACCACCACCAAAAGCATAATCATCCACCTTTTTATGCTTGTCCAATGTATAATCACGAATATCGTGAAAATGCATCTCCACAAGCCCCTTATCAACAGCACGTTTCATTATTGATTGTGTTAAAGGCCCTTCAAACATCTCCGGAAATAAGGTTAAAATATCTATGCGCATGATTATTCCTCAATTTTTGGCAAAGATAGAAAAATGAAGTTCGAAGTCCGAAACTTTAAGTCCAATGTTTTTCTCAGTCATTGCAATGGAAAGCAATCAAGCTATTAACCTTTTCATGTTAAAGGTGCGAAACGCATTAAATGTGGTAGCAGTTAAATACACGCCTGTGTTTTAAAGTTTATTACATCGCTGTCGTATATACATGTACTATTGACCTCTTTTTAAGCATAAAAATTTGCCTATTGCACGATTTACAATATATTCGTATAAAATAAATTCATGCTAAGGTAATTATATACCTGGCACTGTAAACGAACTCAAAGCTTATGGAAGCACAAGACCTAAACAAACCAGGAGAAAACGATGGTTTGAATTCAGACAAACAAGCTGAAAATACGCCTGCTAGCAACACACCTGAAAACAAGGTGCCTACTCCTGCGGATGAAACTACCGCTGAAGAAAACCAAACTATTGAACCTTCTTCTGAAGAGATTGTCGAAACTCCTGAGACTGAGGAAAAGCATACTGAACTGGAACCTGTTGACCACATCATGCTGACCAAAGAAGATTTGGTAAAACGCTTAAAATATGTGCTAAAGGATTTTCCTGTTGAAAATATCAAAGAAGAAGTTGAAGCAATAAAATCTGCCTTCTACAAGAAACATGCTGCCGAGGTCGATGATTTAAAACGCAAGTTTATTGAATCAGGTGAAAAAGAAGAAGATTTCACCGCTCCTGTCGATACCAATGAAGTTGACCTAAAGGGATATTTAAAGGAATTCAAAGAGCGCCGCGCCGAGTTCAACAAACGCCTTGAAGAAGAAAAGGCAGCCAACCTGCAAGCTAAACTTGATGTTATTGAAGGCATCAAAGAGCTTATTAATGGTAAGGAATCGTTAAATGAAACCTTCCAGCATTTCAGAGAATTACAAGAAAAATGGCGTAACATAGGCGTGATTCCACAAAACCGTGTTCATGACCTTTGGGAAACCTACAACCATACCATTGAAAGTTTTTACAGCTATATTAAGATCAATAAAGAATTGCGCGACCTGGACCTGAAAAAGAACATGGAAGCCAAAGTTGATCTATGCGAAAAGGCTGAAAAATTACTCCTGGAACCTACAATTGTTAAGGCATTTAAAACACTTCAGAAATACCACGAGCAATGGCGCGAAATTGGTCCTGTACCTCGTGAGCAGAAAGAAGAACTATGGGCGCGCTTTAAAGAGGCAACTTCAAGCATCAATAAGCGTCACCAGGAATATTTTGAAGGATTGAAAGATCAACTGCAGAAAAACCTGGAGGCTAAAACTGAATTGTGCGAAAAAGCAGAAGTCTTATCGGCACTGGAACTGCATTCACCAAAAGAATGGGAAGCGAAAAGTAAAGAATTGATCGAGCTACAGACCATTTGGAAAACCATTGGTTTTGCTCCTAAAAAAGATAACAACAAGATCTATGAGCGGTTCCGCTCGGCTTGTGATACATTCTTTAATAACAAACGTCAGTTCTTCAAGTCTTACAAATCAGAACAGGCACATAATTTACAGTTAAAGACCGATCTATGCGTTCAGGCTGAAAGTATGAAAGAGAGTACTGACTGGAAGCGCACTACCGACGAATACATCAAAATACAAAAGAAGTGGAAAGAAATTGGCCCTGTGCCACGTAAACAGAGTGATGCTATCTGGAAACGTTTCAGAACGGCTTGTGATGCATTCTTTGATCATAAGAACAAGTTCTTTAATAAGAAAGACGAGTCTCAGGATGAAAACCTGAAACTGAAACTCGCCTTAATTGAAGAAGTGAAAGCTTTTGAACCAAGTGATAATGCTGAAGAAAACTTCCAGAAGTTACAGGCATACCAGCACCGCTGGAATGAGATAGGTCATGTACCAATTAAGGAGAAGGACCGTGTTAATCAGGAATTCCGTTCACATATCAACCACTATTTTGATAATCTGAATCTGAACGAATTTGAGAAGAACGTTGAGAAATTCAGAAATAAAATTGAAAGCTATAAAACGGAGCATGCTAATGATAAATTAACGCAAGAGCGTAATAAGATCATTAATAAGCTGAAGCAAATTGAAAACGATATTACCGTTTGGGAAAACAACATTGGTTTCTTTGCCAAATCTAAAAAATCAGATGCCCTTGTTCGTGATTTCCAGCATAAGATCGAAACCGGACGACGCAATATCAAGCTTCTGAATAAAAAGCTGGATATGCTTGAGGACATGTAAAAGTTAAATACAGAATAGTTGAAAGGTCGGCCTGATGCCGGCCTTTCTTCGTTTTAATTAATATATTCCACAAACTGTCAATCCAGTTTCGTCATGGAGAGCTTTACGCAGGGCAGTAGGCTCTCCCCCCTTATTGTCTAAGTGATACGCAACTTTTTCCATCAGAAAGCATTCTATCAAAGTAATTGCAACGATCCATATTTAACAATCCGGGCAAATCAACATTCCTGCAAATAATACAAACTAATCCCCCTTCCCGATTTGCACAATACAGAATGATGCTATCTTTGTTGGTTCGTTTAATTCAATCAAACACTCAAAATAAATTATTGCAAAGTTATGGAGCAATTTATCACGGTTATCTCTGAGAAGCGCAATATTGGATTTACTTTAATGCCTTTTTACGCGCAGACCAATGAAAACGGTGTATTGAAATTAGTTGAACAAGCAACACCTGAGCATATTGACAATGACCGTTTTGCCTTTTCAAAGGCACAGGTCGAAGTGCTTAAATTGCTCACCTCCATTAATGAACAGAGTCTGTTCAAGAAATTTTCAAAGCAGAAAAGCTTAAAGCTCTTTTTCGACAAATTAGATGAACAGTTTACACATGATCATATTCGTCCACTAATGGATAGTAAAATATCACAGGCCCTTGAGATCATTGCCCTCGCTGACATTCCGGTATTCCATAAAAACCCGAACTACAGCCATATGTACGATACTGATCGTATCAGGGTGCAAACATTGTTTCATGAGCCATTGTTTGATTTTACCCTCGAAAAAGCCGGCTTAAAATACACATTAAAGATAAAGACCGACAAAGGAGAAATGGGACTGACCAATCGTGAGATTGAAGAAATATGTGCCACGCCTGCTGTCTTTTTGATCAACAACCAGTTGTTCCGTTTTGAAAAAATTGATTCCAAGAAGTTCAAACCCTTCCTGCGGGTTAACCACCTCTTAATTCAACCTCGAAGCGTCGATACTTACATGTCAAGTTTTGTCGAAAACTGCATTCGTGACTACCCGGTAAAAGCTGAAGGTTTTTTTATTAATAATAAAGAAGTAAAGCTGGTTCCTATATTGTTAATGGAAAAGGATCTGTCACAGCAGGCCGTTCTAACACTAAAGTTTCGTTACGATAATCGCGAATACCTGGCCGGAACACGCTCAACGGTTTTTGTGAATCATCGCAGCATGAAAGGGCATCATATCTTTGACCGTTTCCGTCGACATACCGATGAAGAAAACAGCATTGTGACTCAACTTAAAAAGCTCGGTCTCAAAGGCATCAGCGATTCACAATATAAGCCTGCAAACACCAACAATGAAAACATTGGGCTGCATGATACCATAGAGTGGCTCAATACCAACGCCAAGTCCCTAGCTGCGTCTGGTATTAAAGTCATTCAAAATGGCTGGGAAGATAATTACTATACCGGTTCGGCCAGGCTATCGATGAAATACGAAGAAGAAAATGACTGGTTTGACATTAAAGCCATTATTAAAATAGATGAGTTTGATATTCCTTTTCAAAGTATTCGTCAGCATATCCTAAGAGGTAAACGCGAATTCAAATTACCCAATAACCAACTTTTTATCATACCTGAAGAATGGTTTACCAGGTACACCGACCTCATGCATTTTGTTAATACTGATGATGATAAAATGACACTTGATAAAATTCATTTTAATCTTCTCGAACAAGATAAACTGGAAGAAGCATCGCCAGAATGGCAAAAACGCATGGCGCAATTGCAGCAAAAAAGTATTGACTTCGACTCACCTGATGGACTGGAAGCAACACTTCGCCCTTACCAGCTTGAAGGCTATACCTGGATGCGTATGCTTAACACCAACAAATTCGGCGGTATCCTGGCCGACGATATGGGATTGGGTAAAACCATACAAACCATTGCCATGCTGCTTGATCAATATAGTTCTGCTAAGCAAATTAACGATTCTGAGAGCGCGGGTGAAGGTCAGTTATCAATGTTTGATGCAGTACAAGGGTTTAACACCACATCCCTACCGGCCAGTTTGATCGTAATGCCCACATCACTTGTACACAACTGGGCCAATGAGATAAAGAAGTTTGCCCCCCAGTTAAAAATATATCTATATACAGGAAATAACCGCACCAAATCAAAGGAAATTGGTAAAATATTTAAACATTACCATGTTGTACTGACCAGCTACGGTATTGCACGTAATGATATTGAATACCTCGACAACTACCAGTTTCATTACCTTATACTGGACGAAAGTCAGAACATTAAAAACCCTACATCAAAAATATACCAGGCTGTATCTGAACTAAAAGCCAGTAATAAGCTGGTACTGACCGGTACGCCCATTGAAAATGCTTTGGTTGACCTTTGGGCACAAATGAATTTTGTAAACAACGGTTTATTGGGTAACCTTAATTTCTTTAAAAATCATTATGCGGGTCCTATTGAAAAGAAACGGGACGAAAGCAAGGAACAGAAACTGCGAAAACTAATCAACCCGTTTATTCTGCGCCGCACCAAAGATATGGTAGCTAAAGACTTGCCACCTGTAACAGAACAAACACTAATCTGTGATATGACAGAAGATCAGCAAAAGTTCTATGAGCGCGAGAAGTCTGGCATAAGAAATGAGTTGATGAAAGCCATTGAGCAGAATGGCGTTAATAAGAATGCCATTTTGGCTTTGCAGGCACTTACTAAACTTCGCCAGATAGCCAACCATCCGGCATTGGTTGATGAAGACTACCAGGGATCTTCGGGCAAGTATGAGCAAATATTCCAGAAGCTTCATAATGCCATTAACGAAAATCATAAAGTACTGATATTCTCATCGTTTGTTAAGGACCTGGAGCTCATCGAGAAAGATTTAAAACTGGAGAAAATCAAGTATGCCAAATTAACCGGTTCCACAACTGACAGGCAAAAAGTAATTAAGAGTTTTACAAATGACGAAGATTGTCGTGTCTTTTTAATTTCTTTAAAAGCCGGAGGTGTTGGGCTCAACCTTATCGAAGCAGATTATGTATTTGTTCTAAATCCCTGGTGGAACCCGGCTGCAGAAGCGCAGGCGATTAATCGCGCACACCGTATTGGACAAACTAAGAATGTGTTTGTTTACAAATTTATATCTGCCGATAGTATTGAAGAAAAGATTGCTAAGCTGCAAGAGCGTAAAACAGAACTGGCAGACACGTTTATTACAACCAATAACCCGATAAAAGATTTGTCAGAAACCGAGCTTCGCGAATTATTTGCATAGTTTTTGATGCATCAGCGAAAGTTTAAATAATTTTAAGAAAAAAGGCATTAACCAATGCCATTAAATTGCGTAATACAACCAATAATAGGAAAGAATATGAAACTAACTAGCACATTTGTACTTTTATTCGCTTTAATCATAAACTCACTGGCACAAGAACCAGATCATACTCAGATCAGAAAAGTAGGTTCTTTTGATAAAATAAAGGCATCTAAAGGCATTAACGTTACCCTTATTGAAGGTGATAAGGAGCAGGTTGATGTTCATATTAAAAATGCTGAAGTGACTGATGTAATCACAGAGGTTAAAAACCGTAAACTGACGGTTAAAATGAAAACCAAAATTTACAAAGATGTTCATGTACAGGTTTATGTCACCTATAAGCGTTTAAGGGAAATTGAAGCCGGATCGGGAGCTACCATTGATGCTGAAAACACGATCTATGCCGAAAGTCTTAAGTTACACGCCGGTACAGAGGCCAACATGTTACTTGATGTTGATGTAAACAGCCTTGAAGTAAGCGGCTCTACCTGTAAGATTGAAATTGAAGGTAAGACCAAATACCAGGAAGTAAGTATTGGTACTGGTGGTAAATACCTGGCATACAACCTAGAAAGCGATGAAACCTATGCCAAGGCCACATTAGGAAGTGTTGTTGAAGTGATGGCCAATGAGCGCTTAGGCGGAACTGCCGGTTCAGGCGGTGTTGTTTATTACAAAGGTGATCCTAATAAAATTGAGAAAAAGGAAAACACTGGTGGTAAAGTGAAAAGAGAAAATGAAACCATTGACTAATATAATGTCAAGCTCAATAAAAAACCCGGCTTATCAGCCGGGTTTTTTATTATTTCTTTCTGCCTGTTCTTCTTCTTTTCTTTTTCTTTTCAACAGCATATCCAAATTTACCAATTTTCTTTCCTACTTCGAAATAATGACCATGTGAGTAACAAATGGGCTTTGCTTTTTGAAGACTAAAAGCACCTGTTGCTTCATCAATGTACTTTTCATCAGCCTTAACATTTACCACTTCGGCCATAAACATATCGTGCGTTCCAAGCTCTTTAATATCTGTGACCTTACACTCAATGTTAATGGGCGATTCTTCTATAATTGGCGCACTGACAACAGAGGCTTTTCCTGGTGTCAGATGCATCTCTTCAAACTTATTGTACTGACGGCCAGAACGCACACCGCACCAATCAGTAGCATAAGCCAAATCTTTTGTAGTAAGGTTAATAACAAACTCACCGGTTTCCTTTAATGTTTGATATGAATGACGCCCTTTACGAACAGAAATATAGCACATTGGTGGATCTGAACAGATCGTTCCTGTCCAGGCAATGGTAATAATATTATAGTTCTCGGGCGAATTACCAACAGTTACCATTACTGCTGGCAAGGGATATATCATATTTCCCGGTTTCCAGTCTTGCTTTGCCATCTTACAGCCTTTTTACTTTAAATTGAGCCTAAAATTATATTTCACAAAGATACATCACTTCATTCAAAGCCTCTTCAAGAATCGTGAGTTTGTAATGATCAACATAACTAAAGTCGTGGAAAAGTTATGACAGACCAAATAAGCCACCATTTACCTTATGCAATTGTCTGGTAATTTAATAAAAAGAACACTATCAAAACTCCATATACGTGAATTATAATACTTACTTGTCATAATAACGAAATTAACTTAACTCTTAATACATGAAGAAAGCTTTATTTATTGTGCTTTTGGGTGTAATGCATCTGCATCTTGTCGCGCAAAAAGATGAGATCAGCGTGACCTACTCACCCTTATCACTGTACCGACTTGAAAAATGGGTTGAAGGGACGGGTAACGATCAGCACAATTACAAGGTACTTGGAGCCTTTAACCTGAACTATTACCGCTACATTAATTCATGGCTTAAACTTGGTGTCAATGTGATGTATGACTATGCTTCTGTCGAAGGCTCAGGCAGTCCCTATTATTATACACCCTATTCGGTCTCTTCCCTGGCAAATTTAACATATAAATCTTCTAAACATGCGTTTGTAGTCGCACCACAAATTGATTTTGAATACTTAAATCATCCTAAATTTAAACTTAGCAGTGGCATGTCCCTAGGTTATGCAAATGAAAACTTTACAACGACAGGCGGTATCAATACCAATGTTGATATTGACGGGGTAACGGTACATTTTAATTTTGTTAGTTTTCGATGGGGACAAAAACATGGTTTGTGCGGCAGCCTTGGTGCCGGTTATAAAGGCATCCTAAACGTCGGCTATTTCGTCAGATTTTAATAGTGACGGGCATTGCAATTGTATTGCAAGCCCTATATGAATGAATAAAGCAAGGCCCACAAAAACTGAAATCAAACTACAGTCATTTGGGGGCTTTGCCAACTATTACTATGCTTAGATAGCTTATCGTTTTCGTCCGAATATATACGAAACAATCAATAATGCCAATGCGACATAAGCGCCTCCTTCTTCCCCATCATTCACACTAATATGGGCAGCCGCAGCCAATACAAAGTCAAAGAAAAAACCGGCATAAGCCCATTCTTTAAGTACTTTTGATTTGTTGGTGAGAATAGCTAATAGTCCAAATAATTTGGCAATGGCAAGTGGGTAAATAATATAAGTGGGATAACCCAGCTTTATGAATGCCTCATTAATGGCGGCATTATTAAAAATGTACATACCTGCAGACATCAGCATCATGGCAGACAACAATCCTGTTGCTATCCAGTAAATTATTTTGTCTCTTTTACTCATTTATTTGTGTTTTAGTCGTTAAATAAATTTCCAGATATGAAACAAAACAGATAGTTAAAAGTTGAAATGACTTTGGATGCCATTGTAACAGGACAACGAGATAACGCTTTAATACTCTATTATTGTAATACTTATAAAACCACACATACACTTTGAATAATCCCTGCTACCATATTTTTAAAAAACCCTCGGTATCTTTTTGAAAAATCTTCGGTACCCTTTTGAAAAACCTTCGGTATCTTTTTGAAAAAACCTGGTACCATAATTAATAAAGTCCTGCTTGCTTTTAGTGAAAATTCCGTTGTATGGAATTTTACACAATAGTTGGGCCAAGCAAAAGCTTTCTTCTTAGAAGTTTTATTGGCCTTATTCTTTTTACGTGTGGTGTGCTGAAATAAACAAAAATTCCCGCATCGGGCGACGCGGGAATTTTCTATTTAAGTTAGATGCTGAAGCACCTGGTCCATCTGATTAAAGTACTTCTAAATGCTCTTCATTAGTGATTTTCTCACAATACTGACATTTTAAAGCTAATGGTTCCTTCTCAATCAATGAAAACTTCGTAGTCATGTTTTCATTATTGGTAATACATTTAGGGTTAAAGCACTTGGCAATTCCTATAATTTGCTCAGGAATCTCAACCACTTTCTTTTCTACTACCTGGTAATCTTCAATAATATTCAGCTTGGCCGAAGGAGCAACCAATGCAATTTTATTGATATCCTCGTCAGCAAAATACTTTTTCGCAACCTTAATAATAGCTTTATGCCCCTGCTGCTTGCTCTTAAGGTTAGTACCAAATGTGATCTGGTTCTCAATTTTATCCAAACCAAGGATTGAGATTACCTTAAATAAGTGAGTAGCTGGTATATGGTCAATTACAGTACCATTTTTAATCGCTCTAACGCTTAATTCTTTCTTTGTCATGATTCAATGTTTTTTAAAATACGACTTACTTTAATCCTAATATAGAAGCCATGATGGCCATACGTGCATACACACCATTTTCAGCCTGCTCAAAGTAATAGGCCTTTGGATTAGCATCCACATCGGTATGAATTTCATTTACACGTGGCAGTGGATGAAGAATTCGTAGATTGTCCTTAGTATTATCTAACATTGAGTTACGCAATACATAAACGTTTTTCACCTTTTCATATTCGATAGGGTCAGAAAAACGCTCGCGCTGTACGCGTGTCATATATAAAATATCAGCCTCTTCAATTATATCAGTAAACTCAAGATGCTCATAGTATTTAATACCCTTCTTATCAAGGAACAGTTTGTACTCATCAGGCATCTTCAATGAGTCTGGTGATATAAAGTTAAACGTAGGGTTAAACTGTGACATGGCCATTAACAAAGAGTGTACTGTACGACCATACTTTAAATCACCTACCAAAAAGATATTCAGGTTATCTAAAGTTCCCTGCGTTTTATAAATCGAATACATGTCCAACAATGTTTGTGTTGGATGCTGATTAGCTCCATCGCCTGCATTTATCACCGGCACATCAGATACCTCAGATGCATAGCGGGCTGATCCTTCAAGCGGGTGACGCATCACAATCAAGTCGCTGTAGTTACTTACCATTTTAATGGTATCGTTTACCGACTCTCCTTTGGATGTTGAAGACGATGATGAATCAGTAAATCCGATAATTCCACCACCTAAACGATTAATAGCTGTTTCAAAGCTTAAACGCGTACGTGTTGATGGCTCAAAAAACAAGCTTGATACCACTTTACCATCCAATAACTTCTGATTAGGGTTGGCTTCAAATTCGGCTGCCAATTCCACAATGCGCAAGATTTCTTCTTTTGAGAAATCAGTAATGGAAACTAAACTTTTATCCTTCATTTGCTTAACTGTTTTGTGTGAGATAAATCCCACATTATTTGGTTTGGATTACTAATATTAATTGTAATAAGAGATGCTTTGAACGGGAAAATGAGCACAAAAAAAAGACCTGAAATAAAAATCAGGTCTTTTTGAAAATATCTAAAAATAATAAGTTGCTCAACGTTAAAACGATTGAATGAGAATAAAGAAAAACGGGTTGCTAAACCATCTTTTCCCGGATGATTATCTGACTTTCGTCGTCTGAGATATTGATTCATCTGTTGCCTCATTCCGGAGTTCAAAGGTAAGTATTTTATATGTTATAAAACAACATTTACTTAATACAAAGTTTACACAGACCTTCATAAAAACACCCTTAACAACTACCATTCAAACACTTAGATGACATTACTTTTTTAACTTTTCTGAAAACAGTTTTTTAAACTTTTCCATTTTAGGATTTATCACAGCATTACAATACGGTTGTCTTGGATTGTTGGCAAAGTAATCCTGGTGATAATCTTCAGCCTTGTAAAAAGTATCAAAAGCACTTACTTCGGTTACGATCGGATCTTTAAATATCTTTTCCTTTTCCAATGACTGTATCACAAATTCGGTCTCTTTCTTTTGTGCTTCATTGTGATAAAATACCACCGAACGATACTGGGTACCAACATCAGCCCCTTGCCTGTTTAAGGTTGTAGGATTGTGTGTTGCAAAAAACACCTCAAGCAGGTCAACAAAACTCACTTTTTCAGGGTCATATGTGATTTGCACAACTTCGGCGTGGCCGGTTAAACCACTGCACACCTCTTTGTATGTAGGATTGGCACCTTCTCCTCCACTATAGCCCGATTCTACTTTATCAACGCCATCCAGGGCGTCAAAAAAAGCTTCAGTACACCAAAAACAGCCGCCTCCAAAAGTTGCTGTTGCTCTCTTTTGTCCATTCATATTTATACTTAATACCAGGGTTAAAATTATGTAACTAATTGCTCTCATATCTATTTCTTTCAAGCATAACAGGGCAAAAAGAGGAATGTTTAATCAGGAATGTCGTCACTTGAAGCAATGACATACGTAAACAAAAAAAGCTCAAAGCAGGCTATGCGGCTTTGAGCTTTTATACATTAATATTTTTATCTACACCTCACAGGCATCGCCCATGCAATTGGGCTTTACCTCTGGTGCTTTAATGATCTTCAATCTTATGGCGCCATGGTACAGCTGGCAACCAACACAAATTCCAAATACAGACTCAAGGTATAACAACAGTAAACAGAGTAAACACAACATACAAACCGGTCCAAAATAGCTAACATCGTTAACCAACTGAAGCGATAAAACAAAAATGGTAACTGATAAAGCCAGACCTAAACTCCAGGCAAAACGCTTTTGAACAGCTCCAATCCACAACGGGCTTTGGTTATAGGTCACCATTCGTGAAACCAGTGCTGTAGGAGAAAACTTCGGATTAATAAAAACGCCTATGGCGAAGTTAATTGCTAAAAAACCTGATATATAAGGTATTATTTCATACTTATTAAGGATAAAGCCATTTATGGAAGCAATGATACCCAGCAATAACATTATGCCGGCACTACCTCGCCAAACGCGCTCATCAACAACTTTATAACCTAATTCGTTGTTGTACTCACCAAAACTAAATATTGTCATATTATTCTGTTTAAATTTTGTTGGAAGCAAAACTAATAACATTCAGGAATTTTAAGTGTTAAGAGCATGCTAATTTATATATTGATCTCATCGTTGATAGCGATGACATGAGTTACAGCTTAATCAAATCTTTTAGCTCCCCCTTTATTGCAGAAAGCAAATTATTGATCTCAATTTCTATGATCTGACCTTTTTTACCTCCACTCACAATAACTTTAGCCTGTTGTTCTGAACTCAACTCAAGAAAAGTAGGGAATTGTTTTTTCATACCAATTGGCGAACAGCCGCCTTTGACATACCCGGTGTATTTCAGGAGATCTTTATGAGGTAACATCTCAATCTTCTTTTCTCCAGCCGCAAGTGCCGCTTTTTTTAAGTCTAACTCACTGCTAATGGGAATTATAAAGACATACAATTCATGTTTCGTACTTCTGGCTACCAGTGTTTTGTGCACGAGCTTAACATCACGCTTATTCAGACGGGCTACCAAGGTACCATCTGTATTTTCATCGTCGGTATAATAATGAAAAGACGCATACTCAACCTTGTTTCGATCAAGAATACGCATTGCATTTGTCTTTGTTTGTTTTGCCATATTGTAAGGTGTCAATGAGTACAAAATTAATTTTCATTTTGTAATTTTGGTCACATAAAACAATATTACATGAGTGGATATCCTCCCCTGGCTGAAAGAATGCGGCCTACAAACCTTGAACAATATATTGGTCAGAAGCACCTTGTTGGTGAAGGCGCCGTACTTAGAAAAATGCTGGATCGTAAAGTTATCTCATCCATCATACTGTGGGGGCCTCCGGGAGTTGGTAAAACCACCCTGGCCAAGATAATATCTAAACAACTGGAGAGACCTTTCTTTGTTTTATCTGCCATTAATTCGGGTGTGAAAGATGTACGTGAAGCTATTGAAAAAGCCAGAAAAGCACGTTTTTTCAGTTCTCCCTCTCCCATATTGTTCATAGATGAGATTCATCGCTTTAGTAAATCACAACAAGACAGCCTTTTGGGAGCCGTTGAGGAGGGCGTAATTACATTGATTGGTGCCACAACCGAGAATCCATCGTTCGAAGTGATTTCACCATTGCTTTCGCGTTGCCAGGTATACGTTTTAAAATCACTTGAAAAAGAAGATTTACTTGACCTGGTCAATAAAGTTTTAAGCACCGACATTCTTCTTAAGGAAAAAACAATTGATATTAAAGAAGATACCGCCCTACTGCGCTATTCAGGTGGTGATGCCCGTAAATTACTGAACATTCTCGAACTGGTTACCAATGCTGAGATAAATAACGATAAAATTGAAATAACCGATGAACTGGTAACCACACATCTGCAACAGAATCCGGCTCAATACGATAAAAATGGGGAAATGCATTATGATATTATCTCCGCTTTTATCAAATCCATACGTGGCAGCGACCCCGATGCTGCTGTGTACTGGTTGGCACGCATGGTCGAAGGAGGAGAAGATCCTAAGTTCATTGCACGCCGATTGATCATCTCTGCTTCTGAAGATATTGGACTGGCCAATCCTAATGCCTTGCTATTGGCAACTAACTGCTTTGAAGCCATTAAAATGGTGGGATGGCCCGAAGCGCGCATCATCCTGTCACAGGTAACCATCTATCTGGCCACCAGCCCTAAAAGTAATTCGGCCTACCAGGCCATTAAAGATGCCCAGGTAATTGTTAAGCAAACCGGTAATTTGCCTGTTCCGCTGCACTTGCGAAATGCACCAACAAAGCTGATGAAAGAGCTGAATTACGGCAAAGAATACATGTATGCGCATAGTTACCCCAATAACTTTGTCATCCAGGATTATATGCCTGATGAATTGCAGGACCAACGTATTTATCAACCACAGAATAACCCGCAGGAAAGCAAAGTGGATGAACGAATGAAATTTCTTTGGAAAGACAGATTCAAGGATTAAAAGTGACTCAAGTCTGATTCTATAAGACAATAGACAACTTGCTTTGTCCATAAGAATGCAAATGAATTAGTGTTAATCGCTTATCAATTACTATTTTTGTACTTCAATCATTAACAACGGACTTCGGACTTACGGAATTCGAACTAAATTAAAAACATGGATATTAATAAGATACCTAAAATCAAACATACTGATAGTGGCAATTTCTTTCTATTAGCCGGTCCCTGTGCCATCGAAGGCGAAGAAATGGCCTTACGAATTGCTGAGCGTGTGGTTGAGATTACTAATAAACTTGAAATACCATACATATTCAAAGGATCTTACCGTAAAGCAAACCGCTCTCGCATTGACTCTTTTAGTGGTATTGGCGATGAAAAAGCATTGAAGATTCTTCGCAAGGTAAGTGAAACATTTGATGTGCCTACAGTAACTGATATTCATGCGGCAGATGAAGCAGCAATGGCTGCTGAATATGTTGATGTCCTGCAGATTCCGGCATTTTTGTGCCGTCAGACCGATTTATTGGTAGCTGCAGCCCAAACAGGCAAAGTGGTTAACATCAAAAAAGGACAGTTTCTGAGCCCTGAAGCCATGCAGTTTGCAGTTAAAAAAGTGCGTGACATGGGCAATAACGATGTGGTATTGACCGACCGTGGAACCATGTTTGGATACCAGGATATGATCGTTGATTACCGTGGCATACCAGCCATGAAGCAATTTGATGTACCTGTTGTTCTGGATATTACACACTCTTTACAGCAGCCAAATCAATCAAGTGGAGTTACAGGTGGTAAACCAGAGTTAATTGAAACTGTAGCCCGTGCAGGCATAGCAGTTGGAGCTGATGGCCTGTTTATAGAAACACATTTTGATCCTGCCAATGCAAAATCTGATGGTGCCAATATGCTTCATTTGGATCTACTGGAAGGTTTGATGTCCCGGTTGGTAGAAATACGAAAAGTAGTAAACAAGTTCTAATTATAAAAAGCACCGTATTATTCGGTGCTTTTTTCGTTTTTATCTTTTGGCAATAAGAGTCTGAACTCGGTTCCTTTGCCCTCCTGACTCTCCACTTCTATCAGACCTTTATTCTTCTCTATCATATCTTTCGACAAATGCAGCCCCAGCCCGGTTCCTTTTTCTTCAGCTGTACCGGTGGTACTGATATAATCACTTATATCAAAAAGAACCTTTAGTTTTTCAGGTCTTATGCCAATTCCCGTATCCCGTATTGAAATAACATTGTAATCATCTGATTCATATGATGAACATCTCACTTCTCCATTGGCATTGGTAAACTTAATACCATTATGAAGCAAATTGCGTATTACAAACTTAATCATATCCAGATCAGCATATACAACCAATTGGTGGCTAACATCATTCTCGAGGTGAATTTGTTTGTTTTTTGCCAATATACCATAATTATCAATGGCTTCATTAACCAGATGTCGGGGTTTAAAAAACTGTGGTTTAACCTTCATCTGTCCAAGTTGACTTTTTGCCCATATCAGCAAATCATCCAATAGCTTATATACATTTTCACTACTTATTGCTATCTGATCCACATAGTATTTAACCTCTTCCTGTGTATAGAACTCCAGGTTGTTTTTCAGCAGACTTGCAAAACCCAGAATACTATTAAACGGATTTTTAATATCGTGAGCAATTATCGAAAACAGTTTATCCTTGGTAGCATTGAGTTCTTTCAGCTTTTTTTCCCGTTCCTTTAATTGAAATTCTATCTCTTTTTTACTGGTAATATCTGTAACAATGCCTATAATTTCCAATACCTGCCCGTTCACATCCCTTATAGGGGAAACATGCAGATCGCCCCAAAAAGTTGCTTTATCATTTCTGATAAATTGACATTCCAGATTGTAATCATCAATTTCACCAACCAGTAATTTATTAAAATACATTTCGGCTTCATGCTGCCACAGAGGATGTGTCACCTCCAAATGACTGTATTGATACATGGCTTCCTTTGATCCAAAACCCAATAGCTTCTGCAAGCGTTCATTGACAAGTACAAACTTACCTTTTGGCGAAACCACGCCAATACCTGCAACAGTGCTATTGACCACCGCATCCAGTTTATTCCTGTGTTGTATTAACTCTATCTCGGTCTGTTTCAGTGGCGTCAAATCCATACCTACCGATTGATATTCGAATATGTTTCCTGATGAATCAACCAAAGCCCTGTCTAACCAGCGCATCCATTTTACTTTGCCATTCTTTAATAACAGCTGATGCTCAACAACGCTAATGGGATTATCTGCAGTCAGTGATTCAATGGTTCGTTTTGCCCGCTCCTTTTCTTCATCAGGATACCAGTCATAAATACATTTCCCTACCAGTTCCTCTTTGTCAACTTCAAAGGTTTTACAATACTGTTCGTTGGCATATATTAAAAGACCGTCCTTATCAAAACGACTGATCAATGCGGGAGCATCCTCAACCAATGAAAAATACCTCTCTTCACTGGCGCCAAGGGCCTCGATGGTTTGGCGATAAGGTGATACATCATAAAAGAAAAGGCAAATATTATCCTTGCCAAAGGGAAACGTACGATACTTGACATACTTTCCCTGCTCCTTAAAATGCGCTTCAAAGGATGATTTTCGCTTGGATATTAAACGCAACCGTTTATCAATCACATCATTTTTAGGAAGTATCTCAGAAACCTTTAAACCCACTAATCCCAACTTTCCAATTACATTGCCGGCAGATGGGTTGGCACGTATCACGATAAAGTCTGTGACTTCTTTCTCTTCATTGTATTGTGGCTGTATAATAGCAATGCCGATTGGGGAGTTATCGAATAGCTCATCCAGAAAATGATTATCCCGGTCCAGCTGACTTTCAAGTTCCCGCTGGCGGGTTATATCTTCTTTTACGGCAATGTAACCAGTTAATTTATCATTGATAACAACCGGACTTATAATTGCTTTTTCCCAGATATAAGCACCACTTTTTGTTCGGTTTTTAAAAATGCCTCTCCAGGTTTCACCATTTCTGATGGTATTCCATAGGTTTTGGTAGTATATTTCGTCGTGGTAATCACTCTTGAACAATCGAGGATTTTGTCCTTTTATTTCTTCTTTTGAATAGCCATACTTTTTTACAAAACTTTCATTCACATAACGCACATTGCCTTTATCGTCCGTAAGTACAACAATGCTTTCAGAATAGTCTAATGCTTGAATAAGTTCATCGCTTAAATCCATTTTTCCCCGATATACCTTATGCAAATAAGTAAAAATGAAAGTAAAACGCAAACTATTACACTAATATGTCATTAACGTTAGTTCGTTTATGACATCTCAAAACAAGCCTTGCTAAACCTGTCAAAACTCACTTTCTAATAGTTGGGATTTTATATATTTGTGTCAGAACAAACATTTTCACTTAATATTATTTGATATGATGAAGAAAATAATGGCTTTAGTTGGGGTTGCAGCATTGCTATTCCATTTCGCTCCTGCTAACGCTTGTACCAACGTTTTGGTTACAAAAAATGCATCTGTTGATGGCTCTACATTAATTTCGTATGCTGCAGATTCTCATGACCTTTATGGAGAGTTATATTTTTGGCCTGCTGCTACTTATGAAGCCGGTACAATGTTGAAAGTATATGAATGGGACACTGGTAAATACCTTGGTGAGATTGAGCAGGCGGCTCAGACTTACACTGTAATTGGTAATATGAATGAGCACCAGTTAACCATTGCCGAAACCACTTTTGGTGGTCGTTCAGAGCTTAAAAACAATGATGGTCTAATTGACTATGGTAGCTTGATCTACATTACATTGCAACGTGCTAAGACAGCTAGAGAAGCGATCAAGGTAATGACCGAATTAGTTGAAAAATACGGTTACTACAGTTCTGGTGAATCATTTTCAATTGCCGACGCCAATGAAGTATGGGTAATGGAGATGATTGGTAAGGGCGAAGGTAATAAAGGGGCTGTATGGGTTGCAGTAAAAATTCCTGACGGATATGTTTCTGCACACGCTAACCAGGCTCGTATCACGACATTTCCTTTAAAAGACAGCGATAATTGTCTTTACTCTGAAGATGTAATCTCATTTGCTCGCGAAAAAGGATATTTTAATGGCAAGAACAAAGATTTTAGTTTTGCAGATGCCTATGCTCCTCTTGACTTTGGTGCTGTTCGTTTTTGCGACGCACGCGTATGGAGTGCTTTTAATATTATGAACCCTGCAGATATGGGTCAATACGAAGATTATGCATTGGGTAATTCAACAGAAAGAATGCCATTGTATATCAAGCCTGATCGTAAGATTTCGCATCGCGATGTAATGAATATCATGCGCGACCATTATGAAGGAACTGCTCTTGACATGACTAAAGATGCAGGTGCTGGTCCTTATAGTAAACCTTACCGTTTCCGTCCTTTAACATGGGAAGTTGATGGAGAAAAGTATTTCAACGAACGTGCCATTGCTACTCAGCAAACCGGTTTCTCATTTGTCGCTCAAATGCGTAGTTGGTTACCAGCTCATATTGGTGGTATTCTTTGGTTTGGTGTTGATGATGCGGCTTCAAGCGTATATATGCCAATGTATGCCGGTATGACAGCTGTTCCTAACTGTCTTGCCCAGGGCAATGGCGATCTTCTAACATACTCTGACAGTTCTGCCTTCTGGGTTTTTACAACTGTAAGTAACCGTGCATATGGCCGCTACAGCTTCATGATCGAAGATATTAAAAAGGTACAGACCGAATTAGAAGATAACTTAACTTCTTATACAACTGCCATTGACCAGTCAGCCAAAGCATTGTATGATCAAAACCCTGAATTAGCCCGTCAGTTCCTGACTGATTTCTCGATGAATCAGGCTGAACTGGTGACTAACAGATGGCGCAAGCTTGGTGAGTTCTTATTGGTTAAGTACAATGATGGTAACTTACACGAAGAAGTAGATGGTGAGTTTCTGCGCAACGAGCATGGTAATCCAAAGCATGCTAAATTCCCTGGTTATTCTCAGGAATATTACAAAACTATTGTAAAAGACTCGGGTGACCACCTTAAGTTAAAAGAATTACCAGCAGAGAAGTAAGACCTTATTATATACGATACAAAAAAAACCTCGCAGATGCGAGGTTTTTTTATATCATAAGTCCATTACAAGTCTTTACGACAAACCGGTAATTATGCCATTTTCATCTATATCCATGCCTTCAGACGCAGGAACAGAAGGTAATCCTGGCATACGCATCATTTTACCTAAAATAGGAATGATAAAACCTGCACCCGCTGCTATTTCAAACTCACGAACCGTCACTGTAAAACCTTCAGGGCGACCAATAAGCTTTTCATTGTCAGAGAAGGACTTTTGTGTCTTTGCCATACAAATTGGCAGCTTATCCAGCTGTAATCCTTCTATTTTTTTGATGTCAGCCAATGCTTGTTTTGAAAAATCAACACCATCAGCACCATAAATCTCACGAGCAATGGTTTTGATTTTGTCTTTAACGCCAAGATTATGATCGTATAAAGGTTTGAAGCTGTTTTTACCGCTCTCAACCTCTTCTACCACCGCCTGTGCTAATGCCATTGAACCTTCGCCTCCCATAGCCCATGCCTTGGTAGGTACTGCCTTAACCCCCAGATCGGCGCACATAGCCTTCACCAACTCAACTTCTTCTTCAGTATCAGAAATAAAGTTATTGATGGAAACTACCGGGTTCAAGCCAAATTTCTTAGCATTTTCGATGTGTTTCTGTAAGTTGGCAAAACCTGTCTTTACTCTATCTGTATCCGGGGTATTTAATTCCTCTTTGGATGCACCACCATGGTGACGTAAAGCACGGATGGTAGCAACAATTACCATTGCTTTTGGCTTCAAGCCTCCCGCAACACATTTGATATTCAAGAATTTCTCAGCCCCTAAATCAGCGCCAAAGCCAGCTTCAGTCACCACATAATCAGATAATGACAAGCCCATTTTTGTGGCAAGAATGGTATTAGTACCCTGTGCGATATTAGCAAATGGCCCACCATGAATAATAGCAGGATTACCTTCAAGCGTCTGAACCAGATTTGGCTTCACTGCATCTTTCAGTAGCAATGCCATGGCACCCTGGGCATTAAGATCACGCGCATAAATGGCTTTTTTGTCATAGGTAAAACCAACGAAGATATTACCAAGGCGACGTTTTAAATCAGCAATATCATTTGACATACAAAGAATAGCCATGATTTCAGAAGCTGCTGTGATATTAAAACCATCCTGACGAGGAATTCCGTTTGGTGTACCACCCAATCCAACAACGATATCGCGTAAAGTACGATCATTCATATCGATCACACGCTTCCAGATAACAGTTCGGGGATCAATGTTCAGGCTACGTGTTTTGCTTTGTATATTATTATCTATTAACGCTGCTAATAGGTTATTTGCCTTCTCAATAGCCGAGAAGTCACCTGTAAAGTGAAGGTTGATATCTTCCATTGGAACAACCTGAGCATAACCTCCGCCTGCTGCACCTCCCTTAATACCAAAAACAGGTCCTAAAGATGGCTCACGCAAAACAGCAGTAGCTTGTTTGCCTATTTTATTCAGACCTTCGGTAAGTCCTATGGAAATGGTTGTTTTTCCTTCACCGGCAGGAGTTGGTGTCAAGGCAGTAACTAAAATAAGGTTATTGCTGTCTACCTTTGTATCATCAATTAATTCCAGAGGCAGTTTGGCTTTGTACTTTCCATACAATTCCAAATCCTCATCGGAAATGTTTAGTTTGGCAGCAATTTTAGAAATGTTTTGCATCAGGGCAGCCTGAGCAATTTCTAAATCACTTTTAACTTCAAGGGTATTGTCAACTGGGTTACTCATATTTGTCTATTTTTTGTTTTATAAGCCTGAAACAAATAACAAGCCAAAAATTTAGGCGCAAAAATAGAAAAATTAGAGAAAGTATAACAGGATATTTGACCGACTATTCCCTTCTGGTGATTTAATTATTAACTGTTCACAAGCCGTTTGTTAACCACTTCTTTAAATGACTTTCCAATCGGAATGTATTTCTCAACATTATCGAGCTTTAACTGGTTACCATAAAAAGCAACAATCCGCTCAATATTTACAATGTATGATTTATGGACACGCATAAACCCATGACTTTCCAGCTGCTGTTCCAGGTTTCTAAGCGACTCGAGAGATACAATCTTTTCGTTGACACAGAAGAATGTTACATACTCACGTAAACCTTCAATATACAGGATATCCTTAAACTTAACGCGGTATATTTTATGGTCTGCCTTAACCATCATAAAGTTCTTGGTTTCAACCTTTGGAGGAAGTGTCTGAAAATCGTTGACTACATTTTTATAGGATAACCTGTCACCTACTTTATTGATTGTATGCATAAAGCGTTCAAACGAAAAAGGTTTTACCAGATAATCCAGCACATCCAATTTATAGCTTTCAACAGCATATTCTTCATAGGCGGTAGTAAAAACGACCAATGGTTTCTTCGTGAGGGTCTTCAGGAAATCAATACCTGTAATATCAGGCATTTGAATATCCAGAAACATCAGGTCAACTTCTTCATTTTGAATGATGCCCATGGCCTCAAGTGGTGACTTAAAACTGCCTATCAATTCTAAATGGGCAAACTTAGCTATGAAACTTTGCAACAACTCACGTGCCGGAAACTCATCATCAACAATTATGCACTTAACTTTCATCTGTTCCTGGTTTGTATTTATGTATAGAAATGAACACATACTTTGGGGTAATCATCCTGATGTTTTCAGCGCAGGATGTTACTATCCATTTCCTTTTTAATCAGTTATTACTCTTAAATTCAACTTATACTCCTTCTCATCAACCTTTATATCCACATTATGCTTTCCCGGGTATAGGTATTGTAAACGCCGTTTAACATTCTCAACACCTATTCCACTGTTCTTATCTGCGGCCAACTTCTTCTTTGGAACACTATTGGATACTTCAAAATTTATTTCTTTATCTGAAGTGGTTAATGTCATAGAGATCCATCCATTATCAGTATCCTCAATTTTACTGTGTTTAAAGCTATTTTCAACAAAGGGAATCAATAACATCGGTTCGATCATTTTCATACGATCAGCACGGTCTATGTCTACATGTATATTGGGAATACCCTCTATCTTGATTCGTTGAAACTCAATGAAGTTTTTAATGTAATCAACTTCCTTACCCAGTTTTACCTTCACATCCTCTGATTCATACAAAACATAACGCAACATGGCAGATAGCTTTAACACCATCTCTGGCGTTTTAACAGAATGTAGCATTGACAGACTATAAATGTTATTGAGTGCATTAAATAAAAAGTGTGGGTTCATCTGAGACTTCAAAAACTTCATCTCATTAACCAGGTTTTGATTAACTAAACTTAACTCATGCTGATTACGTTGACGTGAATCGCTGTAGATCCAGAACAGAGTACTGATGAATAGCATTGCTATAAATGATGGCACCCCCATCATACTCATTCCAAAAAAGCGCCTGTCTTTTATTTTAGGACGTATAGGTTGGTAAATCAGTTCCTTGTTTTCACTCAAAAAGCGATCGCTTTCAATAACTTCTTCCCATTCCCTGTCACGTTGGGTAAAAGGGGCCGGCCCAACTCCCCGTCGTCCGTTGGAAAGATGAAACACTATACCTGTAACAAAAATAGTAATGAGGATACCCAGCAAATATTTAAGGTACTTCCCCCGGCCTATAAAACGTGGCAAGAGCCAATAGGCATTAATGTAAAATATTATTATACTGGCAATTAATGTTCGAAACACAAAAACGACAGCATCTGCAGTATCCATTATAATCAGTGGAAAATAAGACAGTAAAAGCCCGAAGCCAATCCACCAGGCTGCATGTACTATTATTTCTTTACGTCTTGATCGTGCCCATTTTATCATATTACAAAAATACCGCATTTTCAATTAATGGATTTTCTTTTCTACAAACAGCATTATTTTATCTACCAACGACCAATATATCGATTCTTTGAACGACAGCTGTTGTTAGTAGAGAAAGATTATTGAAACATTGAATAGTTTTTTCTTGCTATTTGTCTTTTACCACTTTTGTTTTAGAAAGTTTAATAAAAACGTAATCACTATGGAAACAAATCGCCCTCCACCTGCACGTAACATCTCTCCAAATCCATCACTAGTATTTTTTAAGCACCTTATAAATTGGTCCCCCAGGGGAACTCCTGCTCTCATAAAGAACAAAGTGCCTGACCTCGAAACTACAAGCAGTCACCTCCTTCTTCAATCCTCTATCCAACACTATTTTTTCATTGTTCGTCAGGCTTCGGTAATTTTTCACCCGTGCCAGCGTAATATGTGGCGAATATTTATGAATCGTCTTTTCACCATATATTGCTTTAGATATATCTTCATGCAACTGCAGTAATGGTTGTGACTCATTAACACCGCACCAGATTACCTTTTGAGCGTGTGATTTAAATGTATTCAATTGAGTTAGGTGCAGCTCAAAGGGAGTTAAAGGAACTGTTCTTAACTTATCTATGATCACCTCAGCATTGTCGTTATCGACTTTACCTATAAACAAAAGCGTAAGATGGAAACTTTGTGTAAAACGTGCGTTTAAAGTCGCAAATTCCTTTTGAGCAAGAACCAATTCATTTTTAGCTCTATCACAGTCTATTGCAACAAAAAGTCTCATCTTAATTACTTTTCCGTTTCCCTTTCTTCGCTACTCACTTCCCAAAAAGGATATTCATAGTCTTCATCGGGCCACTCCTTCACTGGCTTTTGAGGACCCTTTTTGCGATAGATAACTGCCAGTACTCCACCAGCAACTGTTCCCCACAAATGAGATTCCCATGAATAAGGCACATCCCATTTTAAAGGGAATATACCCCAGATCATTCCTCCATATAGAAATATGACCATCAAAGAGATCGCCATTAAGGGGATATAGTTACGGATAAAACCACCGACAATGAGAAAGGCTGCCAAACCATAAATAACACCACTTGCTCCAATATGCCAGGCATCTCTGGCTCCCAGCCACACCCAAATACCTGTAAGCAAATAAATAAAAACAAAGACTTTGACTGATATACCCCGGTAGAAATAAAATAACGAAGTACCTAAAACAAATAAAGGCACTGCGTTGGCAAAAAAATGATCCCAATCGGAGTGAACTAAAGGAGAAAGCAATATCCCCGATAGCCCTGCCACTGACATCGGTTTGATGCCCCATTCTACAAAACTAAATCCTTCCAGTGTCTCAATTAGCTTTAAGGTAAAAGTGACCACCAGAAAGAAAAGGGGAATTAAAATCGCCGTCTTAATCTTTTTAAGCTCTATGTCAGATAGTTTAGTCAATTTACTTCAATAATTTTTGTAAGGTGGCTACAAACTGTTCAATGTCATCTTCTGTGGTATCAAACGATGTCATCCAGCGAACTTCGGAGCGATGTTCGTCCCAGACATAAAAGAAAAATTCCTCTTGTAAAGGTGCAATAATGTCTTTAGGTATAATGGCAAATACACCGTTGGAATCAACTCTTTGTGTTAACTCAACTCCCTTAATGGCGGAGACCTTCTCTCCCAATAACTTAGCCATTTTGTTGGAATGACTGGCATTTGATAACCAAAGCTCATCCTGAAGTAAGCGTGCGAATTGTGCAGAAATATAACGCATTTTTGAATGCAGTTGTGTCGATTGCTTTCGAATATATTTCACATTTTCAGCCAGCTTAGGATCAGCGAAAACAATGGCTTCACCGAACATTAATCCATTTTTGGTTCCTCCGAAAGATAAAATATCAACGCCGGCATTAATGGAAATATCGGCTAAGGAACAGCCCAAGGCAGCTGCAGCATTTGCAATACGAGCACCATCCATGTGCAAATATAATCCAAGACCATGCACATAGTCAGCTATTTCCTTTATTTCTTCAATGGAATAGATGGTTCCCAGTTCTGTTGCTTGTGTAATTGACACCATTTTGGGCTGAGCATGATGCTCAAAACCAAAACCATGCATGTATTTGCTTATTTGCTCAACGGTTATTTTTCCATTATCTGTTTCAACCGGTAACAGTTTACATCCTGAAAGCTTCTCAGGAGCTCCGCACTCGTCAACATTGATATGAGCCGTATGTGCGCAAACAACTGCGTTAAATGACTGTGTTAATGCCTGAATTGCAATCACATTCGCTCCTGTTCCATTGTAAACAAAGAAAGTCTCCGTTTGCTTCCCAAAGCATTGTTTAAATATTTCTTGAGCTTGCCCGGTAACTGTATCATCGCCATACCCAACGGCATGCCCTGTGTTCGCATCTGCCATTGCTTTTAAGATCTCGGGATGAACGCTTGCATTATTATCACTGGCAAATCCTCTTAACTGCTTCATTTATTATCTTTTATTTTATTTCTGTAATTCATTAGAAAAAACTCGTACATATCTTTAGAAATGCATCTATAACCTATTTCTGCTTCATCAATAAAGTAATAATGCCCACCCCAGTTATGCTTTACCGAAAGAAAGACCCGTCGTTGTCCATTGTTCAGGAAAACATGTCTTATAATTGTCCTGTTTTTAAGATTAAACTCCTCCATCGTTTCTCCTTCTTTATAGTCTTTCTTTAAATCCGGCACATCAACCACTTCATTATGGTCAATAACTATCTCATCTTTGTTTGAAACAACAATGCTTTTATCAGTTTTCACCTGACCAACTTCGCTCTCAATCGCTTTCACCGATTTCTTTTTAGCTGTTTTCTGTGCTGTATTAATTGGCTTTACTGGTTTATTTGGTGTGGACTTACCTTTCTCCCTCATTTGGTCAATGCGGTATTTTACCTTCAGAGAGTAATCTATGTCATGCTCAAAATCACCAAGGTTTTTATCAAAATGAATTTTTGCTATTGGATTCTGAAAGAATACGGTATCTACTCCTTCAAACATTCTGAACAGGCGAACAGGCATATGGTATGGTTCAATTGCAGAGGGTTGCTTATCGTCGGGTAAAACAGTTGAAAATTCAATAACCTTAGAGACGTATCCTGATTTTCTGAATTTGAAATAGTAGGTTTGATTCCAATCCAAAGAAGTTCTGAAATGGCCGGTATTAGAAACCTGTAGTTCCTTTTTCTGATTGTTAACTGATAATTCGACAATTACATCATCGAATGTATTATCAACATCGAGAATTTCGCCACTCACTATATATTGTGCCGTGGCATTTGTATAAAACAGAAAGCCGGCTAAACAAAGACCGGCTCTAAGATATGTTTTATAAAGGTTTCTCACTTATACAGGCAATTATTTAGCCTAAAAGTAAGAAATTAATCATTAAAAACTAATAATGGCGTAGTTGAATGGAACAACATTTTTTTTGCCAGATTAGGGTTGATAATACGGCTAATCAAATTCCTCTTTCTTCGGGTAAATGAAAGTATATCTATTTGATTATCTCTTACGTACCCTTCAATACCAACAAACAGATCTTCATGTTCAATCAAATCACACTTAACCAATTCCTCGTTATAGTTCTTTTTGATATGTTCTTTTAGGCCTGCCATTCTAACTTCATCCCATTGCGAGTGTTCTTTAGAGCTGACATGGCCACATGTTACATTGATATCCAATGGCCTGATCAGCTTCTCTAACTTTTGAAGAGAACGAAAATCTGCTTCCTGAAAGTCGGTGGCATAAAGCAGGTTCTTCATCCCGCCTAAACCTGAGTACTGGAAGTTCTCAGGAATCGCTAAAACAGGCACCCTGGCTGCTTCCATCACTTCTGCTGTCACACTACCAATCAGATCACTAGCTTTTCTGTCAGATCCCCTTGTCCCCATTATTATGACAATAGGGCGATAGATTTTACTGTATTTGACGATTTCATCTTCAGCAATACCTTTGACCATCTCCATCTTCAATGAAACCGGCTTAGTTAACTGTTCATTCCTTTTGTTAAGGTACGATTTCATCTCTTCCATACCTTCCCTGGCTTTTTCCTCTAATTCCATTACCATTTCCTCGGTATTTACCTCGTATGCAAAGGTATCAGAGAATGGCATAGTGCTGATTATAGGATTGAAATAGGTATGAAAAACTGTTAATTCAGCTTCATGTTCCTGGGCAATGTCCATAGCAAACTCTGCTGCCTTACGGGAATATTCGGAAAAATCAACCGGTAACAATATTCTTGGTGGAACATTTTCGGTTTCAACTGGCTCTAACTCCTCCTGCATCATACTTTCAAGCACACCCATAGCGCTTTCTAGATGATCCTCAGATATCCTTACCTTCACACCTGTTGAAATGGCTCCCTGAATCAGGTTGGTATTTTCAAGAAAACACTCAACCCCCTCCGCTTCAAGCATCGACTTAAGAATATGAGCTTTTTCGAAGGATAATACGACTAAAGTGATGATTTTTTCTGCCATAGCTGTAAAGTTTAGAAGTCAGACACGTTTTCAAAAAAAGTTAACTCAAAAACAAGAAAAAATCAACCTAAACAGCCTATTTATTTATGCGCCAATCCTTGATACAGAATAGACTCCTTTTATATTTTTTATTTTCTTTATCAAAGTCGATAAACTATTCGTATTATCCACAAAAACTGTCACATTACCTTCAAATACGCCTTCATGCGAATCAATGGAAATCGACCTTATTTTCACTTTCATTTCCTTGGAAATAACCTGTGAAATATTGGTGACAATACCGATATCATCAACACCGGTAACTTTCAATGTGGCCTGATAGCTTGAGTCAGCTGCACTTGTCCATTGGGCTTTTACGATCCTGTAGCCAAACTTTGTATGCATATCAACCGCGTTAGGACAGTTTTTCCGATGGATTTTTATACCGCCCATTGATGCTACAAAACCGAATATTTCATCTCCAAATATGGGATTACAACACTTGGCAAGCTTATAATCAACATTAGTTAGGCTTTTGTCGATCATTAAAACATCATCATCGGGTAATTCATCATTACCTGCAACAAACTTATCAGCACTACGCTCCTTTTCTGATTCAGAAATCTCTTCATCCTTTTTCTCAGATTGTACGATATAATCTTTGATACGGGCAAAATCAATTTTATCAATGGCAATGGCACGCATAAAGTCCTGCACCGTTTTAAAACCAAAAAACTTGACTAATTGATTAAGCAACTGATCAGTGAGCTCATATTTCCAGTTCTTTAGTCTTCTAACAAGCATTTCTCGACCGATCTCAGCTTCTTTGTACTCTATGTCACGCAGGGCTTGTTTTAATTTGGACTTGGCTTTTGATGTAACTACAATGTTTAGCCAGTCTTTTTTAGGCTCCTGATTATTAGAAGTCTGAATGTCTACATGATCGCCGTTTTTTAATTCATATTTTATAGGTACGTTCTTATTATTGACACGACCACCCAGACATTTCTTTCCTACCTCGGAGTGAATTTCAAAGGCAAAATCGAGAACGGTAGCCCCTTTTTTCAAACGTCGCAAATCACCTTTGGGGGTAAATACAAACACTTCCTCATCGTATAGATCCAGCTTAAAGTCATCAATAAAATCAACAGCATTAAGTTCCGGATTTTCAAGTATTTCACGTACGTTAGCCAACCATTCATCCATGCCTTTCTCACCCTTATGGCCTTTGTATTTCCAGTGAGCAGCCAGGCCTTTTTCGGCCACTTCATTCATACGGTCGGTACGTATTTGAACTTCGACCCACTTCTGTTCAGGTCCAAGAACGGTGGTATGTAATGACTCATATCCATTTGATTTGGGAACAGAGATCCAGTCTCGTAAACGGCTTGGATTGGGTTGGTATTTGTCAGTCACAACTGAATATACCTGCCAGCATTCCGCCTTTTCCTTTTCCAGCTCACTATCCAGTATCACACGAATAGCAAACAGGTCGTAAACATTCTCAAACTCAGTATTCTGCTTTTTTATTTTATTATAGATGGAATGTATTGTTTTGGTTCGCCCTTTGATCTCAAATTTCAATCCTTGCTTTTGTAACTGACTTTCAAGCGGCTCAATAAACTCTTTAATGTATTTGTCACGAGCTTTCTTTGTTTCGTTTAACTTACGTGCTATGAAAGAATACATCTCCCGGTTGGTAAACTTCATGACCAAATCTTCCATTTCCGATTTGATGTTGTACAATCCTAATCGATGGGCCATTGGTGCATATAAATAACCGACTTCACCGCTTATTCTTTCCTGATCTTCCTTTTGATACAGCGCCAGGTTACGCATTGTGCGAAGTCTGTTGGCTATGATCAATAACACCACCCGAATATCTTCAGCAAAAGTCAGAAGTAACTTCCTGAAGTTTTCATTCCTGATCGAGGTGTTTTTGCTATATAATTCGCCCACTTTTACCAGACCACGGGTAATAACTCCTACCTGCTTCCCAAAATCCTTTTCGACCTTTTCTTCTGTAATAGTGCCTTCAAGTACTGAATCATAAAGTAAGGCACCAATTACAGCCACCCTGCTTAGTCCCAATTCATTAACCACAACAAGGGCTACCTCTAATGATTCTTTGATTTTTAACTCACCAGCCTCATTACGAGCGATTGAACCATCACTTAATGCAGTAAGACTTAATGCCTTTCGAATCAAACCGATATCACCATCATCCATCAATGGTAAACTGGCTTTTAATAACAGTCGATAAACATGTTGAACCTCTTTTCTTTCTATATTCGAAACAACATTATTTAATTCCATCCTCACCCCTTTTAAACTAATACGCTTTTTTACCAGATATAATATAGCATCATTTGAAATACACATACCGAAAAAGCAATATTTATTTCTAATTCTGCCAATAATGTGTGTAAAGTTATAACTTTATCAAAATATCTGATAACAGATAGTTAGTGTAAGCATGTATGTAGTGACAATCTTTGGTTATTTTTCCATTAACTACCTGATTTGCTCCACTAAATAAATTGACATATTAACTTAGCTTTTGTACCTTATTAACTTTAATAACCGTAAATTATAAGGCCATGAAGTATACTGGATTATTTTTAGGAGGTTTGTTGACCGGAGCAGCTCTGGGGGCCTCAATTGCGTTACTATATGCTCCTCAAAAAGGCAGCGAAACACGTGAGCAAGTAAAAGGAAAGCTTAAAGAAATGGAAGCTGAACTGCAACAGCTTAGAGAAAAAGTAAAAGTTAAAGGAGGAGAGCTTAAGGAAGAAATGAAGGTTAAGATGAATGATCTGGAAAAGAAGATCGAAAACCTCATTAAAGAATATAAGCAAAATCTTGAACCAACTCACGGAGCCAATTAATTTTGGTCTTAACGAACTTTTATAACCTGATATCCCGGAAATTTATTTTCGGGGTATTTTCTTAACACACATCATGAAAGAAAAACTAAGTGAAGAAATTAATGAAGTTAAGGACGATTTTGAAGAATATGTAAATGCCCGTCTTGATTTAGCTAAACTTCATGCTGCAGAAAATCTTTCCCGCTTCTTCTCAGGGATGATCTTGAAAATTGGTCTGTTCTACCTGCTGTTTTTTGTATTGTTATTTTCATCTCTTGCAATAGCATTTTGGTTAAATCACCTGTTTGATGGAAAAGGCATTGGCTTTTTTATCGTTGCCGGTTTTTATCTCATTTTGGCCTTAGTGTTTTTAGCATTAAGAAAATCTCTTATACAAAAACCTGTAATTCAATCTTTCATCCAATTATTCTTCCCTAAATACACTGACTACGATGAATTTAAGTAGAAACTCTTATAACCATATTAAATCCTTTGAAGATTTTGAAAATGAGAAAATGAAACTTTATTTTCAGATCAAACTATCTGAGAAAAAACTCGAATTGCGTTACATTGAGTTAGTTTCTTTTTTAAACCCCATGCGTTTTGTCCCTTTTTTGGTTAACAGCTGGTTGACTCCAATAGCGCTAACATTAAAAAACCTCATAATCGGTTTCTTCACTAAAAGTGACGCCAACTGCAATAATACAAAGGATGACGGAGAAGAAAAAAATACTTAGCCGGCAGAAATTAAGATAAAATGTTTTTCTTTTTAATGTTATTATCATTACTTTTGCAGCCTGTTTGCGTAACCTCTTATTGAACAAGGGAGTCAGGTAATGTTGCGTGAATAAAGTTTAATCCAATAAAAAATTCCGAAATGGATTTAATTAAAGTAGCCGAAGCCGCTTTTGAAGGCGGAGTTGAAATGCCTGAGTTCGGTCCTGGTGATAACATCGCAGTATCGTACAAAATTAAAGAGGGTAACAAAGAACGTGTTCAGGTATTTAAAGGCGTTGTTATCCAAATTAAAGGACAGGGAAACAACAAACGTTTTACTGTTAGAAAAATCTCTAACAACGTTGGTGTTGAGCGTATCTTCCCTTTTAACTCTCCATTCATTGAAAAAGTTGAGTTATTACGTCAGGGTAAAGTTCGTCGTGCTAAGTTGTATTACTTACGCGGTCTTACTGGTAAAAAAGCTCGTATCAAAGAGAAAAGAAGCTAAACCATTATATAATGGTATTAAAAAGCCCGGATGTAAATCCGGGCTTTTTTATTATTCAGAAAGTATCATCTCAAAATAAACATCATGAATCGTAAAGTGAGACAGCCAATAGGCACAGGTACTTGAAGTAGTAATTAAAGGATTTACACTCCTGCCACTGTACGAATAATAACATCCGCCCGATGCGATATCATACAAACTCTTTCCGATAGAATTATCACCCAGGTACCAATTATGCACTGAATTGGCCAGTGCTAAATACCGTTCACTCCTGGTGATCTCAAACATCTTGGCATAAACCTCTGTCATATAGTAAGCCTCTCCAGCATATGAAGTGTTTGCTACACCACTATCATCCCTACCCTTTTGTCTGCCAATTATTTTTGGACTATATCGTGAATCGGTAAATATATAACGCTCAACAAAGCGCAAACCCCTCTTTGCAATTGAAAGCAATTCGTCGTTATGCAAAAGCTCATAAGCATTTAACAGGGCCAGCAAAGTAAGCCCCACATGTTCAGAAACCTCGTCTTCGTGCCAATGCCAGTTCTGCATAGTATCCGATGGGAATAAATCAGAAATCTGATAGGTCCATTTTTTCATTAACTCAATCAGTTCCTGGTTGCTCTGCTCTGTTTTCAGCACCTCTGCTATTCCAATCAGGGCTGCTGCTTTTGCTTTAGTATTTATAAATTGAACTTCTTTCAGCAATTGCAGGATCATTTCATAAGCAACATCCTTTATTCCGGCATCATCAATTGTTGAATACACCGCACCTAATGTCCATATGGCATAACCCAGATCGTATTCGCAAACCTCTTCCTGTGGTTCCAGGCGATAATTGAGTGATGATGCCCATTTGCCATTTGCCATTCTGAACAACCTTATAAAGCCCAGGCACTTTCTTATTAATTCAATATTTTCATCCTCATGGATCAGGCCATTCGCCTTCATCAAAACATGCAAAGCCATGGCATTGGATAATAGCTTATAGCCGGAAGTATAATCAGGAATTCCATATTTTGAATCGCAGACGAAGCCTGAGTTATGATAAAGCTCCATCAGTTGATTTAAATTAACATCAGGTAAAACTACAGGTGGAAATGCAGAAACCAGGTTATTCTTCTTTTCTTGAAGAGGAATGCCTGCCATAAGCTCTTTGATCTTTTTTACACCCACGATCCATGAATTCTGAGCTCCGTACAAAAACGCATTTTCACGATACATTTTCGTTTCTCTCTGGTTCCTCAGCATATTTGTGAGTTCTGTTGTCAATTCACTTATGGAACGAAACGCAAAAAAGCTTCCTTTCTTATCTTCCAGCAATTCCTTGGCAAACCACGTTGGACTTGATACAACTGCGGCACCACTTGATACCGCGGTTGATAGAAACGCATCTTCCAGAACCCGTTCTCTAAGCTCCCCAGCTACAAAGACATCAGCTGCATTCAAAACATACTCCAAATCGCCTTCAACATGCTTAAAATCTATAAATTTCAGGCAGTTAACAACGCCTCTTTGAACAGCCAGTCGCTTAAGTGTTTTCCTGTATTCTGAATTAACACGATTGTCAGGACTCGTATCTATAATGATCAGTCCTGTACCCTCGTATTTTTTTTGAATTGCAGCTGTGGCATTAATTAATGTTTCAAAACCACTAGTCGAACACATGGGTCCGCAGGCCATTATATATTTTTGATATTCTACACCCAATAGTTGCTTCAACCTGTCAGTTGATATTGGATCAAAAACCGACACCCCATAATCTGTCAGGTGTATTATATCCCTGTTCACTTTGTAGTAATGTTCCAGAAACTCAATTGCCAGGTGACTAAAAACCATCACCTTGTCGGATCTTTTCGCCAAATAGCTGATAATTGCTTTTTCCCTGCTCTTAGGTTCGTTACTTACTGCATGAAAAATTGACAACAATGGAACCTGTATGCGGGCCGCCAATGTTAAAATATAATCACCATTACGTCCGCCATAGGCCTCAGGGTGATGCTGTAAAATACATGCATCATATCGAGTATTAATTATTTCAGCAGCTTTCTGATAATCTTCTAACTGAAAGCGGTTAAATGAATATTTTCCATCACCAAATCTGTCTCCAAAGGTTAACAGATCAGTATTTTCACCTTCTTCAGCAAATTCCTGTAAACAGGACTTTAAATTATTAGAATACCTTGATACCTGAGGCAATTCTTGTAGATCCGGTGCAAGTATTAATATTTTCATCCCTTTGTAATTTTCAATTGCGTATTTCAAGCAATAAGCGCAATACTTCTAAATAAACAGTTATTGTTTGAAATAGAAAATTGATTCCACCAACGTATTAAATTCGTTTGTAAATGGACAAATCGGTTTGGTTCCTTTTTTAAAAACCTTTTAGAAAATTCTTTAATAACTTTTCACCTTCTTTTTTAAGGTCTTTCTCCACTTGCTTGCGAGCTTTATCCAGACCAAAGCTTAATTGAGGCTCCTGAACAGTTCCCTTAACCAATACATCAACTATTAAATCATCACCTGAATTAGGTATTGCAAAGCCCAGTGAACCAGCCATTTTTGAAACTTCCTTTCGACTCACAGGCATTGTTATTTTATAATCCACACTTTGATCAAGTCCCTGGGTTCCCTGAACTTCAACCATCTTACCTCCTACTTTGGTTTTAAATGGCTTTACTATCACGTTACCTTTGTCAATAATAAAGTTGATGTTCAAATCCTCCGCACGCATTTTTCTGTAACTGTCATTTTTAAGGGTTGTCGCAAGGGTATTCTGAATTTTTGAGCCCGATACTTCAACACTTTTCGAACGAAGCCACCCGCCACCATTTACCGTGGACATAATTGGAGTAGCATCCTTACTCAATACACTGCTGTAATCAAACTTCGGCGACACCTTGCCAACGGTATTTTTTGCGAGAGGTAACAATGAGTCTACAACACTAAATGAATTAGCTGCCATATTCAGGTCCAGATTTTTACCTTCTATATTAAAGTCAACAAAAGGTCTACTCATGTTAGCCGTATTATACTGCCCACTCATAAGCATGCTGCCATCCAACAGCTCCATCTTTAATCCATTTAGTTTTACAACTCCGTTTTTGACAGTGACTTTACCATTTGCCTGGTTGATTGTCAGTTTATCATACAATAGCTTTTCTATGTCTGACTGAAAAACAAAATCCAGATTCTTTGGAACTTCAATCACTTCAGTCGCCTCTTCCGGTGATTCCGGTTCTTCCTCTTCACTGCCGGTCATTGCCAGTAATTCGTTGGTGTTAATCCGCCTGGAATTGTGTTTTAATTGTCCCTTCAACACACCATTCTGCAGTGCATACGCCAAATAATTGGACAGTCTTCCTTTCAGTTCGAAATCACTCTGGCCAATTGTGCAATGAAACGATTCCAACTTAACCGAACGTGGATTAACAGACATTGATGATTGTTTAATAAAAATCCCTTGTGGAATATCAGCGCTCGCATAATAGAAATTACTCAGGTCTAGCTTGCCATTGGCACTTATTTGATCATACTTTTCCTGCTCAACCATGGCATAATCCCCATCGATAGTAAAGTCCAATTCTATCAAACCTTTAATATCAAAACTATCCATTGGAATCGCGTTTGATAAAGACTCCAGGTCAATACGTCCTGCAGCATTACCTTTGAATGCAGGGTTTGAAACAGGTTGAACAACATTCAGTGTAGCATCGAATGGATTATCTGCCACTTCAAAGTGAAATTGCTCCAGGTTTGTAATCGTATTATCAGCACTTCCTCCCTTATTCTCTACCTGTAGATTCACATTAATATTATTGATGGACTCCGGCAGATCAGGATATTGAATCTTTCCGTTCTCAACCATTAAATCCAGGCTAAACGCAGGCAGGTTTTCCTCATCAATATAGTCACCTTTGGCACTTGCTTTCAAATGCATATTACCAGCTGTTTCCAATCCTTCAAAATCCTTTAAAAACTCCTCCGGGATCAATGCCAGTAAGGATTTAAAATCAGTTTTGGTCGTTCCCAAATTTAAATCAATTCCGTACCCCTGCTCCTTCATGGCAACCGAACCATCTAACTTTAATCCAAGACGATTAAGCATTAACTCATTATCCAGAAATGTAAAGACCATATTTTCCAAATCGGCACCAACACCGGCGTTTAAACCAACCGACGCTCCGTTGATGTATTTTATCCCATCAAATTGAACAAATAATTCTTCAATACCAGAATGTATATCCAGGTTGGTCTGCACTTCAGACATATCACCCGATAAGCCAAGATCAAAACCTTTAACCTCAGCATTCAGGTTCATGGTCTTATCAGCATATTTAATATTCGCATTATCCAGTATAAATGACTTTAATACGACCTTAAAAGACGAAGCTTCATCATTTTGCTCAAGCTCTTCGACGGTTTCTGAAGGAATGGCTATATCCCAGTTAGCAGATGAATCAGGCAATACAATTGCATTAACATTTAAATCTGATAACAAGACAGAATGCACTTCTACCTCTCCCTGAATCGCTCCCAATAAACCAACCTTCGTTGAAAATTGTCCAAGGTATAACAATGTATCCTTTTCAAATGGCGCATTACCAACAACTGATAATCCTTCTATTCCAACACTGATATTCGGAAATGCTTTAACAAGAGATAAAGAAAAATGATCATAATTAACCTGTGCATTTACATTATTGTTAATCTGCTCTTTAACAAGCCCTTCTATCTTGCCTTTAAAAATTGTTGGTAATACCAGCAATAATACAACGATACCTATTATTATCCCGCCGGCTATTTTCAGAAACTTCTTCATCATTAAGAAATATTAGTTTTTGTGATTGTAACAAAGTTAGCAAAACAATGTTACAATACGCTAAATCCTTATAACACTGACTTACAGAAAACTTACTGTCTTTATGTAGATGCTTTATTATTTAGATAAGGCAATCATTAGATAAAAGACGCTCCTTTTTAGCAAAAGAATGACAAGTGCATAATATATAATGAGATGAAGCAATAAAGCTGTTTAACTCTGTTTTTTTCATCTTGCATCTATTTTAATGATGATACAAAAATAGATGTGAGCACACCGGTAGCTTGTATACAAATTATCTGGTGTTGTTTAAATTTCTACGATATTGAATTTTTTAGAGGTATTGTACAACACTGGTGATAGAAAGCTCATTGCGAATAAACCAAAACACCCCGCTTGTTACGATCAAAGCGGGGTGTTCTGGTATCATTGTAAGAGTAATTATTTCACATCTACTTTATAGGTTTCGATACTAAATGGCTTAATCTCCATTTGATCGATCGCTTTGGGGTTTTCTTCAATAATATTGGTATGCCAAAGCTTGTCTACGCCAAAATGGGAGTTAAATTTTACATCGGCAGCTATTCCCTCAGCATCATAAATTCGCACCACAATGGCATCTCCTTCTTCGGCACGTTTGATGGCTGACACAATCACATTATCATTATCGATGCTAAAGAATCGCATGCTTTCACCCAGCTCAGCCTTAGCCGATCTTTCCGGATTAACGATAACAGTAAGAGGCTCATTAAACTGCTTTGATAACCTTGTTCCAGTCACTTCACCCACTTTGTTGGATGTTAAAACATGGCTGTAGGCATGATTCCCTGCCTGTGAATATTCGTTACCTTCCCAGTGGCATGAAGTACGACTTGCCAGTAATACATGCTGTAACAGATCAGCATCTCCATCTTTGGCAGGATTGATCCAATCGGCTGCAGCAACAGATGAACTTAGGGTTATCACCACCTCATCATCATCCGCAGAAATCCAGTCCATTATAGCACGTGGGTGTACGTCTTTACACAAAGGTGTGTAACGCTCTCCCGCACTATTAATTTCATCTTTACCAACCTGAACAGTACCAAAAGGAACCTCGTGTTTAATGGTCGAACGATTAAAAGCTACCGGATATGCTGTTCTGAACTCACGATACAACGCTCCATCCCAGTTCAATAACTGGTTATCAAAACGGATGCGCTTCAATTGGTGGTAAATAGTCACCTTTTGCTCCACTTTAGCATGCCTTATTTGTTGAATCAGTCTATAGCTCGTATAAACATCTCCAGACTCCACTATTTCCCACTCTGCTCCATGAATACTTACCTGGTCAAAGTTTCGCATAAATGGTTGCTGCACATCACCAAACTCACCTGCCCCATTGCCTTCTGACTGGAGAGTGAAAATTTCACCTACTTTAAACTGATCAGTCTTGAAAAGCTCTCTCTTTAATTCCTTATCATAGATCTGCTCAATACCACCCTTCGCAAAGCTTATCTTGTAATAGTCATTTTCATATTCTGAAACATCAGACCCTATCTGCCCTTTTGTATTACCCTTCATTTCAGGTTTCACATAAAAAGTCTTGTAACCAACGGACGGTATGTTTTCAGCAATAAATACAATGTCGGCATGTTTGATACTTCCATCCTCATGCCTGGTCATTGCAGCTATCTGATGTGGCACACGCTTTTTATCACTATTGATAACACTTAGTCCCTGTGCCCTTCCTTTGCTCAGGTTAACACTTACTTTTACCGGATCTGTACGCTCCCAAGATAGGCTATTGAATAACACAACAGGGATGCCTTTCTTCTCCTGTGTTTTAACCCGCCGGGCAATAAAAGTTGTGGCATCACCTAACAATTTTTCGCCAATCACCTGCGATTCGACCAAACTCTCTTTAAATAAGTTATCGGTAATATCACCATCATGACCTCCCCAACCATGGTCGGGATAGATCTTGGCTTGCCAGCCTTTATCAAGCTGTTCATATGGATAAGGCATCTTTTCTTCATCCAGCATGGAAGCAACCGTTAAGAATTTTTCAGCAGCAGGTAATAGTTTAGAAGCCTTGCGACTGGCCGTTAGAGCATCGTGATGAGCCGGACCATGAATATATACCCATACATTGGGTCGCTCGCCCCTGATAGTATCAACTGCAGTAGCATTCTGTTCTGCCAGTGGCATGTACTCATCCACAGTCATCAGCTCCATATCGGGCAGGTAAACATCCTTCTTACTATGCTCTTTGTCAATCACTGACCCTGTATTGTTCCACTGCTCAATGTAATCTGAATAGTCAATCGCAGGCAACATATCCTGACTTGATAAGAGCGGTGTTTGTGTTTCACTGCCTTCAAAATACTGGCTCCACCAAACAACCTGCTCTGCACCGTATTTAAGCTTCTCTCCGATGTCTTTTGACAAATGGATCAAATCCTCGCCGTAGTGACCCGGGGAATAGGTGAAAACCGAACTTCCGTCGGGACTTGCCCAGTGCACCATACCTTTGGCATGACGACTGATCACCATATAATCGACACCTGCTTTTTTCAGAATTTGTGGAAACTGCATTGTTTTGCCTGGCACATCTACATTCCAATATACCTTTGAATCATACCCGCCAAAGTTCTTCTTAACCCATAATTTACCCAGGTATAACTGGCGAACAAGGTCCTCACCGGCGTACATATCTTCATAAGGGCAGTTATAAGTTGCCCCAACGGATAATAATTTGCGATTTAGCAGTTCTGTAAGCTTTTCCTGTGCATCGGGATGACGGTCAAGATACTCCCTGAGCATTAAGCCATCTTCAATATCAAATCCATAGTCTTTGCGGGCAAAGGCATCTTTAATGATTGGCGTTAACAATAAGGTGTCACGCATTATAATGCAAGCCTCCGGGCGGTCGACCCACGCTATATCCTGGTGGCTTGAATTCATGATCGATACCAGTCCTTTTTCATATTTATTATCAAAAAATGGCTCATAGGCATTATAAAAATCAGGACGGTAACGCTTTGTAAAATCACCTGACCACCCATTGTGGGAATGAGCGTGCGACATATAAAAATAATCGCCTTTCACCACATTTTCATTGATATCACCATGGTCTTTTTTAATTTCAACCGTATACGTATCATTAGCATACTTTATTTGAAGAGACTCTTGAGGTGCTGCCGCTTTCACTGCTGCCTTAGCCATTTCTCCCTGCAACTTGAATGTTACTGTATTACTGTTTTTACCATCAACAACAAGAGATACTTTTTTACCAACCAGGTAAGCCGGTGCATCAATGAGTAGCTGATCACTGAACTGCTTGATGGAAAATGATACATCATTGAGAGCTGCCTCTTTTAACCATTCCAGAGCTTTGGGAACCTTAAACAGCATAAACCACGCATTTGTACCCTTTCCCTGCCCGAAAACCGATACTTTTGCTTTACGGCCTTTTTCCAATAAAGCTGTTGGCACACTTAACCTGAAAGCACCTACTCCATCGCCATTTCCGTCGCGGCGGTATAAATAATATTCTGCCTTTGCCCCCTTGCGTTTATTGAATAGTTTAAGTTGACCATTTTCTTCAGGAACAAAGCTCAAGAGTGGCTTGCCATCGACAAAAATATCATAAGGTTCCAGGTTATTCAAATCTATATTGGAATAGAAAAAGAAGTTAACGACCTCGCCTTTGTGATCAATCGGCACCTCTGAAGTATAAAATTCAAAACCCGATTTCCCGGTAGATGCCCTTGCGATCATTGCTTCACGCACATCATCACGCAATGATGGATATGAATAAATGCCTCCTCCTGATTGGCTGGTGAATCCGTTAATGTCGTTTTTACATATTTGATAGAGTTCATAATTAACATTGACATGGTGTATTTGGTTTTTACCGGCACTTTCATGTGCGCTAACCGGCAAGTGACCAATTAAAAACACAAGGCAAATCAGCACCATTAACTTCCATTCCAAACAGATTTTTGCTTTCATATAACTAACTTTAAATAAACCCATTTCAACTTGCCAAAACGTTTTGGCTATTGCTTAAAAAAATAGTTCAACCGACTCCTGCTGTTGAACTTCTTTCTTTTTGATGCGTAACGAAAATACAAATTAAACTTTGCACCACAAATTAATCGATCGAAAAATCCTGTCGTTTACTTTTGCATCAGGACTATTTAGCTGAGGGCGAAATTAAATATCAAACGCTGGTAATCAAACTGCTCTTTACCTATACACAGTAAAAAGAATTATATCATTCGCCACACGACTTACGAATGATAAATCCTGTTTCTAATACCTTATGTGTATTTGCATTTTTCCTGACCTGTAATTTTCCCAATAAAATATCCACAGCATGATCGCCAATATCATAAAACGACTGGGTGACTACTGTTACCGGAGGGTCAAGCAAGTCAAAAGCACTAAATTGATCGAAACTTATTATTTTAATATCATTGGGCACCTTGACATGACGCTTTCTTAATTCCCTTAAGCCGGCCGTAGTGAGATAGTGAGTTGAAAAGATTACTCCATCAATTGGAGATGTTTCATTTAATAGCTTATCAAAAGCCCTGCTCATCTCTTCCTCATAACTATCCTGATTCAATTCCTGAACATTTCCCGGCTTATATCCCAAGCCACTCTTCTCCATCGCTTCCTTATACCCCAGGAGTCGCATTTTAATCGCATCCAAATCGGGCTTAATTGAAACATAGCCTATATTTCTGGCTCCCATCTGAAACATATGATCAACCGCCCTTGCAATCCCCCCTTTATTATCTACAATCACATGATCACAGTCCAGTTCAGGATAATGGCGATCAATCAGAACAAATGGGAAATTCATTTCTTTCAGCTTTAAGATCTCTTTTTCATTCTTCTGTGTAGAAGCAATTATAAGACCTTCCACTTGCCTGTCAAGCATCGAATAAATGAGTTCCTTTTCTTTTTTACTGCTCTCTTCCGAACTACTAAAAATCACATTATAGCCATGTTTAGCTGCATTCTTCTCAATACGACTGGCTATTTTGGCATAAAACACATCAGAAATATTGGGAATGATCAATCCCAACATTTCACTCTTTCCTTTCTTCAATCCTTTGGCAAAAACATTGGGCTTATAATGGATTTCTTCGGCATACTTAATGATCTTATCCTGTGTATCCTTGCTAATACGTTTCTCATCTCCCCGACCGTTTAATACTAGTGAGACTGTAGGTACAGATATATTTAAATGCTTCGCGATATCTTTTATTGATACTTTCTTCATGGATAATTGCATTAAATAATTGCAGTTAGATCATAACAAAAGTAGTTTTAATAAATTAACTATTGCACCATGGTCTTTAGGGATAGTTTAAAAGTGTTTGTTTAGGACCTATTAGTCGTTGCATCATTCAAAGACTATCCTCAAGGCGTTTGGTTCACAATTCAGTTCTAACATTCCATACATTCCCGTTCTTTGGATAGCCAAATCCCTGAACAGTAATTCATAAACTAAGCCTGTTCAACAACTTCTGACTATACTAGAGGCACTATCTATTTTATAAATGGATCAAACCATTTTCTGCCTAAGAAAAGGTTTAATTTGAAGATACATCCCCTATAAATAGAGACCGATTAATTATTACAAAAGAACGAAGGCTATGAAGAATTGCCCTCTGAAATCGCCAGGCTATCATGCTTAACTTTTTAAAAAAAGCAACACAAAATTAGTTCGGAACATTCGGCAGCTGAATTGTGCCATACCTTCCTAACCTTATGCAGGCCTTACGCGGCATTGCGCACACCCAATGCTACTAAATGATGATAACACGCACGATTTATGCAGGATTTTCATGCGTTCAGTCGTAACAAAGCAATGTCTAAGCTCAAGAAAGTGCAATAAAGCGGGGAAATTCTATAAGCAAGCACAAAAATGCAAGTAAAAGCAGTCATACTATTCAATAATAGAAAGAGAATTGCTCAATAATGCAATGTTTTGCATTTTCCTTGGTTTAGATGACCTGACTTTAAAGGGCATTCGGTTAAATTGGTTTCCGAAGCCCCTTTGGTAACGAGATAGTTTGTATAATCCTATTCATAATATCATTAGCTCTACTAGTACGCATGTTAAATATTTTTTTCACGAACCCATCTCTCTCATAGTTAATGTTGTGCAGGATTATGCTTTCTAAAGTTCAAGTGTAAAACGTATTACAATTTAGACATTGTGCAATAAACATAGAAAAGAAGATTGATCAAGCTTTTTAAAATGTTTGTCATAATTATTTAAAAAAGCAATAAAATATTTTTCTATTTAAGTATATTCAAGGCATCAACTAAGAGGGTAACTCGTTCATTTGTGACTGAGGAGGCGAAGCTGTGGGATCAGGATGAGAAATGATGTGAATTATTCATTCATATAATCTTGTTTTTGAATAATGAGGATTTTTCCAGCTTCAAGCGCTGGAGTATATCCATAGTCGTAGCAAAAGTAATATAAGTTGCCCCCTTTGCTTTTCCATGAGTGAGTTAAATGTTTAAAGTCCATTCCAAGTTTTATCAAAAACTCCTTTCTAACAGTTGCCTTACCTTGAGGACAAGCAGTTCGCAGGGCGCTTCTATTGGCTCTAAGCTGTTTGTTGACCCTACGGATGTATGCTTCTGTAGATGACAGAGTCTGATTATGATAGGCACTTTTACATTGAGAATCACAGAACTTTTTATCGATTCTGCCTTTTAACTCTTCATTGCAGTATAAACAGGTATGTTTCATAATAGTCGGTAGCCGTTTTTTTAAACGTTTAGTAACGTTTTTAGACGTTTAATAAATTCTTAAAGTACGTCTTTTCACTAAGTTGTCAAAAAAAAAAATGCAACAAAGACCTACTATCTATCTTAATCATAGGGAAAGCAAACATGGAGACCTGTGTGTTTTATTGTTTAAGAAAAGTAATGCTATTTTAAGGCGCATTCGACAAAATGGCTGGATAAAATGGCATCCCGAAATAAGAGCTTACGCGGCTCCGTCAGGTGTCAACGCAATCGGCCACATTATCGATGTATTTGAAGATATTGCTGATGTTAACAGTTCATACCTACATGCTAAACTAAAGGAAAATGCCGAACAGGTGACGATTGGCGACACCCATTATTTTAAGGGGATACTTGAAAAGATAGAGAAACACGGTTCCGTCACTCTGGTACCGGTTAAAAATGAGCACGAACGTTTTATTGTCATTACTTTTAAAAACAATAAGAACACGTTCAAGCTATTAAAAGAATGTGAATACACGCGTTGGCATAATGAATTAAGAGCTTTTGTTATCATTCCAAAACGTAGGATGCTAATAGGATTTCTCGAACAAGTAACAACAAAATTGAGGGTGAAGATTCATAATGAGTTATCGATTGTGGATTATCAAATCTTGCAATTGCTGTTTGAGCAAGCATACAGAAAAGACATCTACTTCAAAAGCTGCCCCATCAAGTTCATAAAATTCATGCATCTGAAGGTGTATAGTATGAATACTGTCAATACCTATTATTACTATGTGCTTAGGTTGCTCAATTGTTATCGACAAAATAGCCTTGAACAAATCAATGCTTTTAACTCGGATGTAATAAACGATTACCATCAAAAAATGATAGGAGAAAAAGCATACTCCGAACAGACCATTAACCAAAGTATTAATGCTGTCAAGTTGTATTACAAAGGATTGTTTGACGTCAAAACTTATTGGACAAATTGAAGCTTAAAATTAAGAGATACTTTTAGTTCTACAAACAGCTAAATCATGATGATAATGATGAGCTGTTGGAACTGTTGTAAACTCAAAGAGTTTTC
>NZ_JBNGPA010000028.1:0-73042 GCF_050589845.1 Carboxylicivirga agarovorans
GAAGGTTATTTGCTTGCTATGAGCATATTGAACAATAATAACAGTAAAGAGTAGCTTTTTGTAAGGAGGAGAGCTGATTTACATGATGCATAGATCTATACGTTTATAAAACTTCTTTTCGAACACTCGTGGGCAAAGCTTAGCGACGCCCCGGGTTACCCAACGCCCATCAAACCGGTGCAACAGCAATCAGTGACGTCATTATATAGTTCTGTGGCTGATTTGAGTTGTGCCTCCAGCGCATTTTTCGATTGAGCTATAAGGTATATTCCATTGACAGTATTTGACATGGAATGTACCTTAATCAGTCTTTTATGCAGGTTGAAGTGTCTTAACTTAATGACATTGCCCAATAGCTATCCCTTGATAAATGTAAATCAATGATTTAACTTGAAGTGAAAATGATGTTAAGGTCATAAGTTTCAGTGTTATTCATTACTTACTAATCTCATAAAACAATATTATGGTTTCAAAGTCAGCATTTATTAAAGAGTTTAAGGAAGTATTAGCCATTTCGGTGTTCTTTTTTATTTGTTTTTTAGTTTTTGTGCTATTAAAAAAGGCCTTCCTTATTGAATATGATATTAAATACCAGGGTTTTTTATCTGCTGCTTTCGGAGCATTGGTATTGGGTAAAGTGGTTGTGATCCTTGATCATTTAAGTGTAACAAAAAAGCTTGATCACCTCGCCAATATCTATAGGGTACTTTTTCGCAGCTTGATCTATTTACTGGGATACATAGCGTTTACCTTTCTTGAGCATGGAATTATGGGGCTTATACATGGGGAAGGGCTATTGGAGGCGCTAGGCAGTAACCTGCATCATACCATATCCATGGAAGGGTTGGCTACAATGGTTGTCCTGTTCCTGACCTTCTTTATTTTCAATGCCTTTTGGGTTATTCGCAGTCATTTAGGTCCTCAGAACTTATATGCACTGTATTTTAGTAAGGAGCAGGAGCATCAACCTTTGGATTAAATTATATGGTATGTTTGCTCAATTGGAGCGGCCATTGCACAGTATTAACTGCCGCTTTGATTGAGAAAGATTAGCTTATAATCAAGTTCATGGCAAGTAATAAAAACGCCACTCATCATATGAGAAGCGTTTAAATCAATACTTGTTGGTCAGCCCTTAAGATGTGTTAGTGCCATTATCAATAGCTCAGGATCAATGGCATTTAAGTGCTTTTGGAACTCACTGGAATTTTATGACTTCCTCAACTGTTACAGGAGGTAAACACATATCCTGATTACAGGTCTGGTAATTGACGGTTACTTTCACCTTTTTGTCTTCGGCTTTGACCTTATAAAAGTCACGCGTCATATAAAACACCTGCTCAAATTCCATCTCCATGTCTTCATAACGGGCAAGGCCTTCCGGATTAACAACGATGGGTGTACGCAGGTCGTCTTTAATTACAACGCCTTGACATGGCTCGAACTCAATAGTAGTTGGAAAATAGCCTTCTTCTCTGTTGTGTTTGGTATCGGCGTATAAATACCATCCTGGCTTCATACTGAACTTCACCTTGATGAGCATAGGCGTTTCGTAGGGATTAGGATTTTTGGTCGATTCAAAGCTTATGCTTACCTGTTCGGTTTTATGATTCCCTGCTTCACTGGTCTTTAACTGATAGATTGGCGGCAACTCAAAATCTTTTGCTTCATCAACCACTTTGACCCTTGCCGTCGTTTCGGGTGCCTTTCCGTACATAACGTAGACATAGCCACGGTGCCGGGATGAATAGATATCACGAACCTGATCATCCAGTTCACGTTGGTAATACCATGGGATCTTATATCCGGGCTGCCATTCAATCATTTTCTTTTGCATTTCCATGGTCTGAGCATGACGACCAGGATCACCGTAGCCATGGCCCAGGTCTTTACCAATGCGCGGCAGGCCAAAATGATCGAGGTGTTGCCATGCCAGAGAATCAACAATACGATAATCACCAACAGAGATAATGCTGATACCCAGCAGTAAGTCCTTGATGCCATCATTGTTAAAGTCTTCAACCTTTACCTGGGTGCCAGAACCTGGTAAGGGGCGGGGCAAACCGTCTTTGCGACTAAACAGGGGCTGACGCTGTTCGAAGCGAATACCTTTGGGCGTTTGAACGCCCCTGAAGAATTCAACCGGGTTTTGTCCTTCGTATGAATAGGTTGAGGTAGCCAGCAGATCAATAATACCATCACCATCCCAGTCAACTGGTTCTATGTAGGTTTTCAGGTCGCCGGCAATACATCCTGCAGAGCCGTATTTTTCCGTATGTGCATCGATCTGTTCTTTATCCTGCAGCAAAAGTGGCTGTCCTTCAGGATCGAGCAGCAGGCTGCGATAGCCGAACTTCGGATGTGTTTTAGTACCAATATTTAAGGCGACACGCAAACCACCTGAGCCGGCAACGAAGAGGTCGTATAAGCCATCGTTATTGAAATCGGCAAAACTGGCAGAGGTGTAGTTCCAGTAATCCAGGCTACGATTGTCAGTAAATGGCAATCCATTGATGTAATTGTGCGGATCACCCTCCTGCAGCACTTCAACGACAGGTTTAAATCCTTCAGGAGTACCTTCCCACATGGATATAATACCCGGGTTGTACGAACCCGTTACAAGGTCATCTATTCCATCGCCGGTTAGATCAACAAAGCGGGGGTGCAGGCCAATGCAGCACCAGTAATAAGCTGTTATTGTATCGCCGGCCAGATCGGTGGCATATTCAAATTTACCGGAATAGACAGGGTGCTCATTACTTCCTTCATTGAGGTGAACCTGCAAAAATGAGCCTGTTTTACCGGTTTCAAATTCACCGATCAGTAAATCCTTAAGGCCATCGCGGTTCCAATCGAACAAGGCGGGATAAGCATAACCATGCTTCTCAGTGATGATTTCATCAATGGTACCCTGAATATGCACCGGTTGGCTCAGGATAGGGGCACCCGGAATATCGGCATTAACCAATTCGGGTATGCCAGGCATATTTTGTGTTTTCATATGTTGCGCATCCTTGTAAACAGGATATTGTGGCGCGTTACATGCTATAACCATCAGGCATAGCATGGCATTGATTACATGTTTCATAGTTTGATTATTTAACGAATGATATTAAATGCGTATGTGCCAATACGACAATGCTTTCTTATTTGGCTAAACCCAACAGTTTGGTTTCATCCTGAACACCCATGACTTTCTTCGTTTGTGTTCCGTCAGCCTTGGCATACACAAGAGTAGGATAGGCCTTTACACCGTATTTTTCAGCTAAGGCCGGCCCTTCACCTTTTTCAGCGTCTATTTTCAGGCAAATAAACTTTGCATTGTATACCTGGCCAACCGATTCAAGGGTGAAATATTTTTTAGCCATCATTTTACAAGGACCACACCAGGAAGTATAAAAATCCATAAATAAGGTTTTCCCTTCTGCTTTAGCCTTAGCCTGTGCCTCGGCGTATGTACCCTGAAAAAATTCAATTCCCTGTGCCATTGTATTCACCGATAAAAGCATGGCAAAGGCTGCAATTACAATAGTTCTCATACATCTGATATTTAGTGATTTTTATACCATAACACCCAAGCTTTCAAAATGGGTGACAATAAATTGTATAAAACACCTCTTGATCCGATATTAAATCGTATTCAGGAAATAAATCAATATCAGGTTATCGGATTATTCGATTCAACAACACTTATTTTAAATACTGCATCAATCGGGAAAAACTTTCATTGACATAGCCATTGGCAACCTGTTGTAAATAGCTGTAGCTGTGCTCTTCAGCCTTTGACCGGGGTAAGTTATCAATACCCAAAACCGAATTTTGGGCACTTACAACCGCCTTCCTTTTATAACCTGCCTTAACCAATAACCTGACCCTGATGGCTTGTAATATGATGGATGGCTCATGCTGTTCCGCATAGGTGTTCAGTTCATCGATCAATTGCACAATTTGTTGTTTTTTTACCTTATCAGTTTGCAAAACAACCATTAAAATCCGGTGATTATAGGAGGGGGGCAAGTCATATTTAGTTATGAAAGAGAAGTATTCATCAATAAAAGCAGCAGCTTTAGCTGAGTGTAACAAATGGGTTAATTCGTAGTATTCCAGTGCGGGATAAACCAGGGCACCAAAATCATTCCTTAACTGCTTTTTGCAACCATCTGTGCAATGTTTAAACTGATGCCTGTTACGGTGTAAAATAGATGTAAATACTGGTATGGAAGTCTCAACATTGTTTAACTCCACAAACGCATGCGGGTTAGTTTTTAATAAACTGTAGAGCTCGTTATTCAAATGCGCGTGGTGGTATATGAGATAACGAACATCTTCACGCGTATTGATAGCTGTTGAGGGTAGAGCATTGATGTATTCCAGTATGAGCTTGTAAGGGGTTGGTAATCCCGTTTCAATCTGGCGCTCTTCGATATAGTGTTCCAGAAAATTCCAATCACGTTGCCCGGCTTCATACTTGTGCCGGTAATAAGACCATTCTTTCTCTCCGGGAAAATTTAAAGCCAGTCGCGCCGCCTTTAATAATGCCTTGCTGTTATTTAAACCTTTATTATTGGTCACTCTGAGCAATTGACCATTGGAACTGACAAAAACAATAGCAGGTATACTTCTGACATTATAATGACTTAAGAAATTTCGTCCGCTTAATTCACCCACATTGATCTTAACATTTATAAAATGCCTGTTGTAAAAGTCTGCCACCTGGTCTGATACCAGCAAGTTGTTAAGCAGTAACTCACTTTGCCTGCTCCAGTCAGCATAGATCACAAAACAAGCCGGTTTGTTTTGATTACGTGCGAGCTCAAGTGCCTCACGGTAATCTCTTTCCGGTTTCATCCATTCTGTTCCCTGTGCAGCCAGGACAGTGGAAATTACTAAAAACGTTATGAGTAATACAGCAATTCTCATCTATGGCGATTATAGCATACAAATGAAGTTGATTGCTGAGAAATAGTGAGTTAACAATAGGCCAATCAAGGTTAATTAAGGTTAATAGTTTTATCGCACATCAATTAAAGCACTTATATTTACGTTATGGAAAAAAATCCGTACCTGAAAAAGAAAACGCGTATTGTATTGCTGATGATTGTGAGTCAGCTTTTACTTTCTGCCTTTGTTGGCTATTGGTTGGTAACACAATACAAGAATGAAAAACAGCTTCTCAATAGGGAATTACGCGGTCATTATTACGATGTGAAAAATGAAATGTTTGACCGCCTGATTTACGAAGCGATTATTACTCCAATTATTGAAAATCAGGATAAATCAGACTTGTCAGGTATACAGTTTAAGGATATTGAACTGACGGATGAGAAGAAGCTTGAACTTTCACAGTCGATTATTGAAGTGCTCAATGAGAATGAGCAAGGTTTAGATAAACTATTCGAGTATTATACATCAGTTTACCCGCGCACACGACCTGATGACCGAACCCGTAACTTAATATTCACCATTCAAAACTATATTTTTCAGGCTGGTATCCGTTTTGGAAACTATTGGAACAGGGAAGAGGAAGGTGAGACCTTTGAAATAAAGCTTGATGAGAAATTGTTCAGGGAATTGTACTTATTGCGTCTCGAATACAATAACATACATGTTAAAGCCAATTGGCAGGAACCGGTTGTTAAAGTGGATTCGGTTGAACATGTAATGGGTATATACCGGTATGATAATGAAGCGGAAATGTATGAGATGGTCATCTTATTTAGCAATTACCAGTTGTACCTGTTAGGTGTTATTTCGTTTCAACTGATCTTTGCATTTATACTGCTAAGCATTACTGCTTTTGCATTAATCTTTACTTATCATAGCTATTTGCGTCAGATAAATCTTAGTGTATTAAGAAGTGATTTTATCAATAATATAACGCACGAACTTAAAATTCCAGTGGCTACAGCCAAGGCTGCCCTTGAGGCCCTGCGTAGCTTTGGCATGCAGGCCGACCCGAAAATAATGGGCGAATACCTGGATATGGTTGCCAATGAAATGAACAGGCTTGACGGGCTTACATCGCGCGTTCTGGATCACTCAAAGCTGGAGAAAAACCAGAAGAATCTTAAACTGGAATCCACCGATTTGGGTGATTTTATAGAACAATGTCTTAAAAATATGCATATCCTTTTTGTTGAAAAGAATATTGATGTGAGCTTTAAAATGGCAGAACAGGATATCACCATAGATATAGATCGCTTGTATTTTGAGGGGGTATTGAAAAACCTGATTGATAACAGCATTAAATACGGCGGCGACAATACGCAGATAGCCATTGATATGAAAACGGAACCAAAACAGGTGTGCATATCCATAAGTGATAATGGTCCTGGTATACCTGAAAATCATATTAATAAAGTCTTTGATAAGTTTTTCAGGGTGCCCAAAGGTGATCAGCACAATATTAAAGGATTTGGTTTGGGGCTTAGTTTTGTGGCATTGGTGATCAAACAGCACGGAGGAACTATAAAGGCTCAAAACAATACGAACGGAGGCTGTAGCTTTACGATCAAACTACCACTTGTACAATGATGATAATCAAAAGAGAAAGCGATGAAAACTAAAGTGTTTTACATAGAAGACGAACCAAACCTGGGTAAGATAACATACGATACACTTAAACTGCAAGGTTTTGAGGTAGTATGGGAAACCGATGGCGGCAAGGTTATGGATCATTTTGATGCATTTATGCCTGATCTTTGTGTATTGGATATTATGCTTCCCAATGTGGACGGATTATCGCTGTGTCAGCAGATAAAGAGTCGGTATCCGGCATTACCAATCATCTTTTTAACAGCAAAAACAGATACTGATGATCTGGTTAAAGGGTTTGAGGCTGGTGGTACCGATTATATGCGTAAACCCTTTAGCATTCAGGAGCTGATTGTCAGAATAAAAAACCAGCTGACCATTCATCAGGTTCAAGCTACCGTATCAAATAATGATAATGAAGAGGTCATTATTGGTGAATATAAATACCTGCCTAAGCGCTATGAGCTGATAGCACCTTCAGGTACCATAAATTTGTCAAGTCGCGAAGGTGAATTATTGCAGATGATGGCAGGTAAAGGTTCTCAAATAATTGAGCGGAAGGATATCTTGATGAAAATTTGGGGAGATGATTCATTCTTTAACTCCCGCAACCTGGATGTTTACGTTAAAAAACTACGTAATTATTTTAGCGAAGATGAGAATATTGAAATTCAGACCTTGAGGGGAAAGGGGTATTTATTTTTGGTCAGAGCTTAGGATGTGCGATGTTCGATGTTCGATGTGGGGATGTGAGGATGTTCGATGTTCAATTCGACAAATAAACATCTGCTTTTTTAACAATTCCTCTGCCAGCTCGCATGTGTTTTCTGAATCTACCCAGTTGTTAAGAATCAATGGGGCGTAATTGTATATTACCACGACATGGTACACAGGCTTACCACGACTTGGTATGTATGCTTACCACGTCATGGTATGTATGCTTATTATGACATGGTATGCAGGCATACCATGTCATGGTAATTAGTTCTCAGGGCGATTAAGGGGTATCTGGTGAATGAAATTAGTCTTGCTATTCGACTTTCTTAAGTACTTCCATAGTACCGGTCATTTATGTCTGAACCTTGTCATCAGCCTGGTACTATCCACTACCAATCATCAGCCCCCAATCATCATGCATAAATCATAAGCCCTATCTACAGCTGTGCTTCGATGGCGGCTTGCAGGTTTTTTACCGTTTCAGGAGTAAGGCCTTCAGAGCTATAAACTATTTGTGAGTTTTTATCTATCACTACGTGGCCGGGAGAAGTTTTTATGCCATAAGCTGTCACAATATCTTTACACTTGGGAATGATGTTGTAATCGAATGGAGTTGTTTTTAAAAACGTCTTTAAGCGCTCTTCTGAGTCAAGAGCCATTCCTAAAAAGACGATATCATCGTTTTTAAAGTGTTCGACCATTTGATTCAGTTCCGGTATTTCACTTGTACATGGATTACAATCAATAAACCAAAAATTGATAACAACTATTTGGCCCTTTAATTCCTCCAACGTATAGTGGTTACCATTGATGTCTTTTACATTAAAAGGAATGGCCTTGTTTCCTATATTGTCATTAGTCATTGCAGAGCTAAAACTACATCCGTCTTTATCATCCGATCCTCCTGAATTGGTATAATCACTATACATACTTTCATATTGCAAATCATCAAAAGTGCAATTTTGAGCAGTACTACTCAATACGGTTAGTAACCCGATAATGGTTAAGGTTAATACGTTTTTCATATCCGTTGTTTTTATCAATTAATTATAGATACAAAGTAATATGATCGTCATTGTAATTCAGGTTAATGCCTGGTTAAAACTGTGTGAATCAAAGTTAGTTAAGGTTAATTTGAGTGAATGGTGACTGAGAATGTGACTGATCTTCGGCATTCATTCCTTCACTTCATACAGCTTATAAAAAAAGGACGATTCTTCCTGGCACAGAAGCATCGCCCTTTAGCATTAACGAACTGATTATATTGATCTGCAATTAGGCTTTTATTCTAAAATCCGAAACGTGGGTTAACAACCGGGTTAAACATTGAGCCAAAAGTATAGCTGAATCCAATACTGGTATAATAGTTATAACCCGATTGCGCTTGTTTCTGGCGGAGCAACAACTCATCAATACTTAAGCCTCCACCTGGCAGATGAACCTGGTTATGGGTAATGTTATAGGACGACATAAAATTAAATGAGAAGCCTTTGAATATGCGCAAGTTGGCGTGTACACTAAAGTTAAGGGCATATAATTCGCTATCGTGCAAAAAGGAGTCGTATGTAGCAGAACCGCTTATGGTACCCCATTTCTGCTTGAAGCTGCCACCAAGTTCAAGGCTTTGTTCCCACAGTAATTCATCGTTTTTATTAAATATACTTGACTCTAAATATTCATTGTAAACGGCACCTGCCCGGTATGACAAAGTTATTTGCTTGCGTGTTGCTTCTTCATAAGGAAAAACACTAAATTCCAATGCTGGCTTGAATTTAAGGTATAAATCGGTATTGCCATAAACCGAGTTGCCAGCTTCAGCAAAGGCTCCCAATGACCACAGGTTATAGATGCTAAACACATTTCGTACATCCAATGAACGGTTTTCCTTAACGTATTCATTTGTCAGTGTTATCGGTTCGCCATCCGGACTGGGGGGAGGCATTTCGTAGGTAAACTCCGATGAGTTTTTGTCCCAGCTCGCTCTCAGGTAAAACTTATTCTTCTCAGTAACGCGTTTGGCAGACAAGCTACCATTTATATTGGTAATGGTTGATGTTTCTTCACCACTCTGACTACCGCTTAAACCCAGGCTAAACACCCACGAATTCCACTTATCGATATCTTCAACAGGTTCATTTACTTCTGTTGTTGTTTGGGTTGAATCACTGTGGTTATATGGTCTTACCTTTTTAAACATATAACTCCAGAAATTACCCAATCCCATCTCAAGGTGCATCTTTAGCTCTTCACGCAATTCATCAGCGGTGGCATTCATATCCATGTTATACGATGAGCGGTAAAACAGTTCATCAAATTTACCCTGCCCCGAAAACTCTAGTTCATATTCGGTGCCGCCACTACCGGTTTTCTGTGTCAGTACCATAATATAGACATCGGCATCTTTTTGATCACGTGCAAAATTCAGGTAATTCATCTCCTGTCGTAAATATGTCATATCACACATGGTACAATCAAGGTACACATTTAATCGTGGTATATTGGGCTGTTGCGCCTTTGTATAAAAGCCACTTAATGCAATGGCAATGAGAATGAGTATGGCTTTCATATATCGTTTTGTTCTTTTCATATTTCCCTGGTAATTCGTTTAATGCAAAAGAACATGTTGCCCTGTAAAAAAGAGGTTAACACTCAGCTAATCAAGGTTAATTAGGGTTAATGAATGTTTGGATGTTAGGATGTGAGATGTTCAATTCGACGATTCGACTTCCGGGTAACTATCGGGATCAACAATTCGACGAATCATCATAGGGAATGTGGGATTTTGGATTGAAACATTAAGGAGGGAACCCGCGTGCATATCATTGAAATTTAATCATTAGTAAGTCATTACTCATCATTAATATTAATAAGAAGGGCATGTTGTATTACAAACACATTTGTATAAACAAAAACATTTTCCTTTTTTTGACGAAAACATTTCCCGGTGAACCAACTTACTGACACTATATTAAAAATGCAATCAGGCAGTAAAAAGGCTTTCAAAGAGATATTTGATGAGTTTTATACGCCTTTGTGTTCATTTGCATACAGATACCTGGAAGATACGGCAGGTAGTGCTGATGTGGTGCAGGAGGTTTTTCTGGCGCTTTGGAATAATCATGCTAACTTTTCAAATGAGGGTACATTGCGTTCTTATCTGTTTACATCGGTTCGAAATAGCTGTTTGAATATTATTCGTCATGAAAAGGTCAAAGAGCGCAACAGGGGAGAGCTGGCCGAGTTTCAGCAGACTGATACTACAGATGAGCATGAAATTGAAGCAATGGTTTATGCCGAGGTTCACAAGGCTATTCAACATTTGTCGCCACAGGCCCGTGAGGTTGTTATACATTCAATGAACGGGCTTACCAACAATGAGGTGGCCGATGAGCTTAATGTATCGGTCAATACCGTTAAAACACTGAAAAAACGAGCATATAAAACACTTCGCGAAAAGCTGGGAGGCATGCACTGGGTTTTAATTGTGCTTGTGTAGTGAACCTGGTATAGAACTTGAAGAGTCGAGTAGTTTATCCTATAGTTCTCGAGTGAGTCAATCTGTCGAATTGAACATCCTCACATAGTCTAACTGTCTAACTGCCTAACTGTCGAATTGTTGATTGAGTTTATTAGTTTATAAGTTGAACTGTCATTGATCAGAAGTTATAATGGATTCCTTAAGGGTGGTTCAAAGGTTTTATAGCAGTGTTTTGGCGTGTGCAGTACTCAAAGACCTTAAGGTTTTGAAAACCTTAAGGTCTGGCAATTCTATCATGGGTTGTGAGCTTGTGCACGAATAGCTATCACCACATCGCACATCTCCAAATCGCACATCCAAACCTCCCAACTATCGAATTACTAAATTGTTGATTTGTTAAGTGGTACATTATCAGTTAATAAGGCAGTGAGAGTGAATTTAGGTTAAAGAAAAGCTAAAAAAGTGTCACCCACATTCACCCGCTCCGTGTTATGGTTGCAAACAAGGAAAATTGTATGCATACCAACAACAAAAAAATAGCAGACTTAATTACCCGCCACCTTAAGGGTGAGCTGTCCGATACTGATCGGCAGGTACTCGAGAAATGGTTGGCTGATGATACAAACCAAGAGCTGTTTGAGAAAATAGTGAATAAGGAAAACTTACTGAATCAATCGCTATTATTCGATAAATTCCCAAGTGATGTTGCCTGGCAAAAAGTTGGCGGCAAAATCAGTCCCCGGCGCACAATTGGCCGATGGATCTCATATGCGGCAGCAGTCCTGGTACCTTTGGTTTTATTTTTTAGTGTATATAAAATATCTGACGACGCCCGTAAGCGCAACGATTATGCAAAAGTTTACGAGATTAAGCCCGGTGAGAATAAGGCGTTATTAACCTTACATGATGGCAGTACGGTCGAAGTCGCCACGGCTGATACACTTATTAATATACTTAAATCAGGTACCAACATTAATATCGATTCAGCGGGTGCTGATTATAGTGTTGATCCGAATACCTTAAGCGATCAGCAGCGTTACAATACGATGGTTACCTCACGGGGCCGTGAGTTTAACCTTACACTGGAGGATGGAACCAAAGTATGGATGAATGCCGAATCACAGTTGCGTTATCCGGAGCGGTTTATTGGCAATACACGTGAGGTATTTGTTGAGGGTGAAGTCTATTTTGAAGTGGCAAAAGATAAGAACCGTCCATTCTTTGTTAATTTTAATAATAAGCGCATTAAGGTTTTGGGTACCGAATTTAATGTGCGATGCTATAATGATGAATCATCAGATATAGTGACACTGGTAGAAGGAAGCATTGCTTTGGATGCTATGCAGGAGAGCGTTATTTTAACACCCGATCAGCAGGCGGTCATAGCAGCGAATGCAGGTACGATAGACGTTAATAAAGTGGATGCTAATATTTATGCGGCCTGGAAAGATGGTAAGTTCGTGTATAACAATGCCCAGCTGGAAACCATTATGAAAGACCTGGCACGCTGGTATCAGCTCAATATTTTTTACCAGAACGAAACCATGAAAGATAAGCGATTCTCTTTATATACAAACCGTTACGATTCTATACAAGAGATGCTTGAAATATTGGAAACAACCAATAAGGTTAAATTTGAAATATTTGAAGATAATATTGTAATTAAATCCATAAATTAAGAAACAGAAAACTACAGAACACAAAAAGAAACAGGGGATATTGGCACTATCCCCTGTTAATCACAAGCTGATTGGCACTCAGCTCATTCGTTAAATAATCAATTTCAAAATTATGAAGAAAAATCGAGAACCCATCTTTCTTGAGGGAAGAAAGATGTTAAAACTGTACAGGATTATGAAACTGTCTGTTGTACTTTTATTAATCGGGATGTTGCAGGTATCTGCATCTGTTTACTCGCAGGGAAACCGGGTAAAGCTTAAAGAGAGCAACATCACATTGGCTGAATTATTCTGGAAAATTCAGTCCCAGACTGACTTTGTCTTTGCTTTTAGCAATGAGGATGTTGAAGCGTTTTCAAATATTGATGTTAATACTGAGGGGAACATCGAGGATATTTTGAATGAAATATTAGCTGATAAGGACCTGTCGTTTGAATTGAAAAACGGGGTGTATGTCATTCAACGTAAGGCTCCAGAACCAACTCCCGTTGTAGTTGATGAGGTGCAGGAAGAGAAGAAAGTAAAAATTACGGGTACTGTGCGCGATGAAAAGGGCGAGCCTTTGCCATTTGCTGCGGTTTGTTTCAAAGGAACAACCTATGGCTGTGTATCGGCTGTTGACGGGCATTATGTGCTGGAAGCACCAATAGAAGATGGATTAATGCTTGAAGTATCGAGTTTGGGCTATAAAACACAGGAAATAGAAATTAATGGAAGAACGGTTATTGATATTATATTGGTGTCGGAAATACAAGGGCTGGATGAAGTTGTGGTAACAGGTTTCACGCAAATCTCACGTGAACGTTCTTCAGGTTCTTTTGGTAAGCTTAGTGATGAACTTATTGACAAACCGGCTATAGATATTTCAGAGCGATTAGTAGGTACGCTTGCAGGAGTTCAACAGGTTGTTGATGAGCAGGGTAACAAGCGATTTGAAATACGTGGTCAATCATCACTTAAGCCGGAATACGGCGTTGTAGCTTCGCCGCTGGTCGTTGTAGATGGATTTCCTATTGAGGGTGAGTTTGAGAGTGTTAATCCCAATGATATTGAAAGTGTAACTATTTTGAAAGATGCGGCTGCAGCATCAATCTGGGGAGCCCGCTCGGGCAACGGGGTTATTGTTATAACCACTAAAAAAGCCAGTAAAGCGCAACCTACCACGGTTGAATTCAGCTCATTCTGGCGATTCCAGAATAAACGTAACCTTGAGGAAGAATTGAACAGGGTAAGTGCAGCCGACCAGATAGAGTTGGAAAAGTTTACCTGGCTGACAACAAATGATTGGGGATCTCCTGCTTATTTATCATCATGGGGGCTTCCTGGTAATTCTCCCAATGATATCGCAAAAGCACGTTTATCTGCCACTCAAACCGCATTTAATGAGTTTCGCCTTGGAAACATTACCGAAGAAGAGTTAAACGCACAGTTGGCAAAGTATGGTTCAATTGACAATACTAAACAGATAAAAGATCATCTTTTACAGAATCCGTTTACACAGCAATATAACCTGGCTATTTCAGGAGCCACTAACAAAATGCGTAATCGTGTATCATTGATGTTTGAAGATAGTAAAACGGATTATAAAGGCGACGATAAGCAAAAATACATGGTGAATTATAACATGAGCTATAATTTTACCGACTTCATTCGTTTTGATTTAAACACAAACTTCAACTATCAGGATGATACCTATAATGGCTCAAATGCCAGAATATACTATACAAATTCACCATTTCAGGACGCTATAAGCGTTGCTCCATACCAGCAATTGGTGAATAATGATGGTTCACTGGCCCGATGGACAAACGGACCAGTAACAGCATGGGGACCATATGGTAATGTATCCCAGATATATCAGCCTAATTTCGATCGTTTTGTTGATCCGACCCTTTATCCGTATGAAGACTGGACTTACAATCCGATAGAAGAGATCAGTGCCAGGGAATTCAGGGCTAAAACAATACACGCCCGTATTAATGCCGGATTAAACATCAAATTGTTCAAAGGCTTTGATATTGATTCAAAGTTTATGTACGAGATGTATGATTACGATGATACAGAACGATACTTTGAAGATTCTTTTGAAGTACGTATGACCGTTAATCAAACATCAGGTGGTACTTTCGATGATGCGGTGGCAGGAAATGTTGTGCCAAACCTGCCTAAAGGCGAGTTTGTTGATAAATTCAATCGTAGTATCAAAGCATGGAACTGGCGTAACCAGGCCAATTATAACCGCACCTTTGGTAAGCACCAGATAAGTATGTTGTTAGGTCAGGAAATAAGTCGACGGACAACAGATATTTGGGTGTTGCCACGTGCATATGGTTACGATCATGAAAGAGGAACCACACAGGTATTACCTAACGGTCCTGGTAATGTGGCAAGCGGATTCATATATAATTCTTTTATAAGGGATTGGTATGGGGCTCCCCGTCGTATTACAACGCCTTATCCATCAGGTACCGGTGCCAGCTTTGTGTCTTCATTTGATGGCTTCAGAAGTACATCTGTACCAGGGTACTTTAATGATGTATATTTTTCATTGTATTCTAATTTCTCATATACTTACAATGAAAAATACAGCTTAACAGGGTCGGTTCGTACCGATGCTTCCAACTTTATTTCAGCTGATCCGGAATATCGCTATTCGCCATTCTGGTCCATAGGTGGTAACTGGCAGCTGCATAAAGAAGATTTTATGTCTGGTTTGGAATGGTTGGATCGCTTTGCTCTAAGGGCCAGTTATGGTTTCAATGGTAACCCCAATAAATCAACCTATGCCAAAACGGTAGTTAGCATTGAGCAGACAAAAGATCCTGATTCTGGTGAATATGCGACCACCATCTTCCGCGGACATGGTAATCCGACACTTCGTTGGGAATTGATCGGACAAACCAATATGGGTATCGATTACTCGATGTGGAATGGTAAGCTGTTTGGTCGATTAGAGTATTACAATAAGAAAAGTGAAGATTTGGTTACCCCAATTAACTTACCTTCATTCCAGGGAACTTACTCAGCTAACCTCAATGCTGTTGAAATGCGTAATTCAGGTATTGAAGTTGAGATTGGCACCACTTTACCGATCAAAGGCAGAGATATTGTCTTCTCGGGTAATCTGAATTTTGCATATAACAATAACGAGATTCTTAAACTGTATTCGAAACCGGCATGGGTAAGTGCATTAACGCAAGGAGCACCTCAATCTTATCTTGAAGGGTATAATGCAAACACATTATGGGCCTATAAGTATGCAGGAATGGAAGATGGCGTTCCAATGATCGAAGATAAGGACGGTAACAAGCACGATGCAACAAATATCTGGGGACTTGACGGAGACGCGCTTGATTACTCATATGAACAAGGCGTTACGATTGCCCCGTATATAGCCGGATTAAGTTCAAATATCAAGCTTTATGATTTTGATCTTTCATTCATTATCATGGGTAAGTTTGGACATGTTTTCCAAAGAAGCGTATATAATTTCTGGTTACCAGATAATAATGCATCTGTCTCAAACTTATACCATGAAGCTTTAGATGCTGATCCTAATGAAACAATTCCATTACCATCAGAAGGCTATCATCCATATATTAACAGCTTATATGGAGCATCGCAGAATATGGATTACCGAACAACAGATGCATCACATATTCGTTTCCAGGAAATTAACCTGAGTTATACTGTTCCGAAAAGTATCCTGGGTAAAACAGGCCTGAAAAACTTCAGACTGTATGGACAGGTTAACAATGTTGGAACCATCTTATTTAACGATTATGATGAAGATCCTGAATACAGGTTTTTTAAGCCCAGAGCCGTATTTACATTTGGTTTAAAGACTAATTTCTAAAGTAAAGGAGAAATAAAATGAGACATTTATATAAATTATTCCTACTCATATTTATGGCTGCACCAATGTTCATTGGCTGTGAAGATATGCTGGAGGAAATACCGAGTAAACAACAGGAGATCATTCCGACAAAAGTTGAATATCTGGATGGTTTCTTATCAAATAACAATCAACAATCCATAACCATGGATGCTCAGATACTGATGAGTGATGATTATGTAGCCTTAAATACTTTTCAGGAGCGTAATGCATGGCATTACAGTGGGAGCCAGTCTCAAATGCCTATTACCTGGAGTATGAATACAATCACCGTCTCAGATTATGAATCAGGCCCATGGCGAAATTGTTATGATTATATGTACAAGGCAAATACAATGCTTGAGTATTTGCCCGAAGTAATGGGTACGGAAGAACAAAAGGCGCGAACAGCTGCTGATGCACATTATTGGCGAGCTATCAATTATTATTATTTAATAACCAACTATGCATTGCCTTATCAACCAGGTGGTTCAACCCGTTCTTCATTGGGCGTGCCGATCAAACCCGATACCAATCTCGAGGATTTTCCCAATAGGGCAACCGTTGGCGAAGTATATGATCTGATTCTTGAAGAATTAGCTTTGGCAGAAGCCTTTTTAAAAGATCAACCATTGGAAATAGCAGAGGTTGGGAATATCATGCAATGGAGAGCCAGTGCACCGGCCTTATATGCTTTATATGCACGTATCTATTTAACAATGGGTGACTTTGACAATGCATTGACCTATGCTCAGAAGGCATTGGATAATAATGGGGAAGCACGCTTGATGAATTATGCCACAGAAATGAGTTATGCCGATGAAATGGAGCGAACTGAAACAATCTATACATCAGAAACAGATCCAGGTACAGAGGTTACGATCCAATACCCCCTTACGTCGAGCCAAACTTTTCGGCGTTACGACTGGAAAGAAACATATTATAAGCGAACAACAAGTGCTCCCCGCGGCTTATGGCTTGTTCCAAGCGAAGATTTAATTGCTTTGTTTGGAGCAGATGAAGCTACTCGTGAACTGGATCTACGCTGGAAGTATTATTACATTGAAAACTATTCCTACACCGAATCAGATTACCGTGGTGGTATGAATTGGTGGACAGGTGTTTTTACTCCCGCTGAGAAAATTGGGGTATGGAATGGCAGAAGTGATATTGGTCCATCAGTGGCTGAAATGTACTTGATCAAAGCAGAATGTCAGGCACGAACAGGAGATGTAAGTGGTGCTGAAACAACAATTAATATGTTGCGTGAAACGCGCTTTGATACTGGAGCTGATGCATCAATAGTAAACTTGACGTTTGACAGTGTAGAAGATGCTATTAAACAGATTCTGGATGAACGAAGAAGAGAAATGCCATTCTTTTTCCGTTGGAATGATATGGCACGTATATCTGGTTACGGGGAAGCAATAACATACTTGCCTTCAACGATTACACGTAATTTTTATGAGTTTGATCTGAACAATGTATTTACTGACGCTCCTAAAACCTATACGTTTACTCCAGCTTCTGAAGAACAAAAATTTGCGTTCCCAATACCACGTAAAGATATTGATCAGGTTGCTGTTTATGGTGTTGATATGAAGCAGAATTCATATCCGGCAGACCAATAACAGATCAATAAAAGATGCTCAATCCCTCCCGTCTGGGAGGGATTTTACTCCTCCTTCATTAACCTTTTTCTCCTTTCTTTATGAAGCTATTTTCTGTCTCAATATTACTATTGGTATTTGTTGCTTGTTCTTCACCTTGCCATGAAGATGGTTTTATCATTAAAGGACGTATCAAAGGTCTGAGCGATCAGTATCTGTATTTCGATCGCGATTTTCACTCGGATGTAATAACCGTGAAAGATTCATTTTTAGTGAAGAATGAACGTTTCACCTTAAAAGGGAAGGTAAGTGAACCTGCTGAATTGGATTTTTACTCTAAAGATTTTAAGACCTTCAACGGGCATCTGATTGTTGAGAATACTAAAATACGGTATAGATCTGGTATTGCCGATAATGCGAGTGAAGTGGTGGAAGGCTCCTTCTCCAATCAGCTGTTTCAACAATACCTTACTACCTTCGATCATTGCTATAAGGCCAATGATTGTAAGCTGAACAAACAGACACAGGCCCATCTATTGCAGCATAGTTTAAAACTGGTTAAGGCGTATCCTCAGCATCCGGTATCGTTGATGGGAACCAGGCACCTGCTGAAGTACCTTAACACTGGACAAGGATCTGCTGATATACTTCAACAGATAGTTGACCTCTTAAGACCTGCATTTGAGGGAGAACCGGAACTTAAGCAATTGCAATACTTTGCCAATGCGACAGCTCTGCGACAGGAGGGCTCATATTTTATTCAATACAAGGCTCATTTGCCCGATGGTCAATCAGCAAGGCTATCAGATTTTTACGGCCACGGCTACCTGTTTGTTAATTGCTGGGCATCATGGTGTGGGCCATGTCGTGAAGAATACCGGTATTTCGATAAGGTTTATGAGAAATTCAAAGAGTCAGGATTTCAGTTGGTTAGTATCTCATATGACAGTAAGATGTCATCCTGGCAAAAAGCCATCAGGCAGGATGGTATGGAGGATCATATCAATATGTCTGAATTGAAAAGCTATCAAAACACCATATCTCAAGCCTACGGTATTAACCAGGTACCTGATAATTTTCTGCTTGATAAGAATGGTAAGATCATCGGAAACAATATACCAGCTAAGGATTTGATGGAACTGATGGAAGAGTTGATTGGCAGTGGTAAATAGTTGGAGATTGAAATAGCCACATCTCATATTCAAACTGCTTATGCCGATAGTCATCCGGGAGTCGATTCGTCAAATTGTCGAACTGCTCAATTGTTGATCCCGTTAGTTACCCGGAATTCTATTTATCTAGTATCTCCACATCGAACATCGTACATCCTAACGTCCATTAACCTTAATTAACCTAAACAATTTCCCTGTTTGTCACCCATGTAAAAACGAAAGGTGTTATGGTTGCGAAACAGATTTAGTTACGTTAAATAACCTAGATAAAACAAACAAATGAAAAACTTTAAATTGGAAAAACGAATGATCGATAGTCTTCGTTTGTATGGGGCACTATTGGTGCTGTCAATAACTATGACATGCTGTGGTGGCACCGCTTCAAAACAAGCCAGTGAAAGAGGTGGCTTTAACCTGGTTGGTACTGTTGAAGGCTATACTTCAGGGACAGTGAAAATGGAAGCATACATCGACGGTGATAACAAGGTATTGGCTGAGGCTGAGATCCAGGACGGGCAGTTTTCTTTTAACTATGATTTCCCGGTTCCTATGGAAGTAAGCCTGAGTATTGGCGAACGAATGGACGGTTGGTTCGCACGCTTTTATGCAGAAAATGCCAATATGACCATAAATGGCAAAAAAGGCTCATATGAATCAACTGTTACAGGTGGTGTGGTGCAGGATGGTGCGCAACGATTCGGTAAAACGATTAAGAAATTCTATGCCGAGCATGGTGATCCATATGGTTTTGATTCACGTATATATGCAGCTAAAACCGACGCAGATAAAAAGAAGATAGAGGAAGAGAAGGTACTTTATAATAATAAGTTAGAAGACTTTTATAAAGAGTATATCCGTTTAAACGCAACAGACCCTTATGTTGCGCAGATCGTTTATGTACGATTAACATCTAAAACAGGAGGACAAAGTGCACAGGCATTGGCCAAATGGGCAGAGCCAATTGACGTATCCATTCGTCAGCACCCTTTTGTAGCTCAGATGTTTAATATGCTGAACAGTATGCTGGAAACAGAGGCAGGACTGGATAAGTTTGTGGCCGATGCACATGATGTCAAATACAAGGTTGATAATACATATAAAGGAGCGGCGCATACCAATGTAAAATACCTGGCCGTGTTAAATAACGATAACCTGGTAGCCCTGTCAAGTGAGTTTGGTATTCATGATGATTATAATGCTCATGGAGGAAAAAAGGAAGAACCTAAAGCCTTTAATGTTCAGATAATAGACACTGAAGGCAAAGAATTAAATCGTTTTAAGGTAGAGGCTGAAGGTCTGGCATCGTGTATTGCAGCCGATGCGGATAATAACATATATGTTTTAACGACTCTATTGAAAGAAAAGAAAACCAAATTCCGTGGACGTGAAACGGTTTACATGGAAAAGGTAGGTGCCAAGTGCTATGTATTCAATACCAAAGGTGAACAACAAAACGAATATTTACTTGAAGGAAGGGAATATGCCACAGGTGCCCGCATATACCGGGATAAACTACTTGTGTCTGATGTGGGTAAAGGAGCCCTGGGCATATATAATACAGCAGATGGTAAACTTATCTCGACCATTAAGGACCTGCGCCCTTGTTGTTCCATTCTTGACTTTGATGTCGATTCTGAAAAAGGTGAGATATTGGCTGCTAACCTGGGTTCGTTCCGCGTTGATGGTTATACCATGGAAGGTAAGAAAATTGTGTCTTTTGGCCAGCGTGGCAGGGGTATTGATGATTTTCATTCGTGCTGTAACCCTGTTAGTGTGCGACGACTGCATAATGGTGCAGTTATTACGGTCGAAAAAGCACCGACCCGTATAAAAGTATACAGCCGCGAAGGGGCAAAGTATGTTGAAGGTATTGAAGAGCTGGTGGAAGGGTGCTTCCACATTCCGGTGATGTCTGACAGCAAAGACAATATCTACCTGGCTTCGCCTAAGAAAGGCCTTGTCAAGTGTGTGGTGATCTGATAGATATTAGTGGGGGTGATTAATGATGAATTGATTTGTTGATCGCGATAGCAATTGGAAGTTGATGAGTTTAGTAGTTTAAGAGTTGAACTGCCTTATTCTTGAGAGAGTTGAAGAGTTTATTAGTTGATAAGTTGAATTGTCATCCCAATATCCCCACATCCATTAACCTAAATTAACCCTAATTGGCCATTTCTTAACCTGCTTTATCTCTGAAAATCATTTACTTGAATGCGTTAAATAATCAAATGTTGAAACAATGAAAAAATTACTACTATTGGCTGTGGCAGGCCTGATAAGCTTCAATGCATTCTCGCAGGGAATGGAGTTCTTCCATGGTACATGGGAAGAATGCAAGGTCGAAGCAAAAAAAGAGAACAAGAAGATCTTTATTGATTTTTACACCAAGTGGTGCGGTCCATGCCGTGCAATGGCTAAAAATGTATTTCCCTTACCTGCTGTTGGTGAGTTTTATAACCAGCATTTTATCAATTATAAGGTAGATGCTGAAGTGGGCGAAGGGCCTGCTTTGGCTAAACAATATGAGGTAAAGGGCTTTCCGACATTTATCTATGCCGATGCTGAAGGTCAGTCTATTTATGAAGGATCATCAATTGGCGCCAGCGATGAGGAAGGTTTTTTGCGATTGGCCAGACTCGCCCTGGGTTTAGAAGAGAAAACATGGGCGTGGTACGAAGAAGAATACAACAACGGAAACCGCAAAACCGAATTCTTAGAAGCATACTTTAATGCACGTATGGCTGAGAAGAGCATGCCTCCTTCACCTGATGATATGTGGGACTTATATAATTCCTATCCCGAAGCAGAGCGCTGGAATGGTAAACCACTTCAAATTGCATTCTGGCAGGCGCGCTATGGCAATAAATTCTATGAATTGGTCAAAAATAACAAGGAGAAATTTCCACTGTTAACAGACAGTCATAATGCTGTTGGATGGATTAACTCATCGCTATATGAAGCCATGGGAGAACCGACTAAATTGGATGAAGTTTTCAATGGGATAAAAGCTGATTTTCCGACTTATGCCGATCAGGCCAAAGAACTGTTTGATGCTGATCAGTTGCGTTTTAATAAGAAAAATTCGGAGCATGTGGTTCAAATGATGGCATATAAAGAGAAATATGGTGAGCCTTTGCAATTCGATTTTATGGTTGGTTTTTCTGCACTTCAGGCCAAACAGTTAAAGCCGGAGCATGCTGATTATATTCGTGGCAAATATGAAGAGGGCATGAATAGTGAGCCGGTGCATTTCTTCTCTGTTGGAGCATATACCTACCTGACTTACAAAGCAGGAAAAACCGATGAAGCTAAAAAAGTAGCTCAACGCTTTGCGAAAGAAGCTGAAAAATACAAAGACTCCAAAAAATCGGCGTGGGCCTACAATAACATTCAAAAGTTACTGAATGATGAAGCTCCACTTCCATTGAGTTATTAAAAAGACCGTTAAATAATCAAATATCAAAACAATGAAAAAAATAGTATTAGTGGCTGTGGCGGCCATATTGAGCCTGAGTGCCTTTGCCCAGGGAATAGAATTTGAACACGGCACATTTGCCGAAGCATTGGCCAAAGCAAAGGCTGAAGACAAATTACTGTTCGTAGACTTTTACACAACATGGTGCGGCCCATGTAAAAAGATGAGTAAGGATATTTTTCCACGCGAAGAAATTGGCACTTTCTTCAACAAGAACTTTATCTCGCTTAAAATAGATGCAGAAAAAGGCGAAGGTCCAGAAATATCCAAGAAATATGAAGTAAAGGGCTTTCCAACCATGATATTCTTTAATCCTGATGGAACGGAAAATATGCGATTAGTAGGAGCAACACCCGATGCCGGTTTCTTCTTAAGTTTTGCCAAACAGGTTACCGGCGAAGAAACGCCTTTCCTTGAGAAATATGAGGCTTACAAAAAAGGCAACCGTAACCTGGATTTTGTACGTGGTTTAATATTGAGTGGTGGGGTTTATGCTTCTACTTTACCCCGCGAGGAACAAGGTCCCTGGTACGAGAAGTTTGCAGAGATGGCAGCCTGGTATTTTGTTGCCAAACAGCCGCATGAAATGATGAATAAAGACGATTTTCGTCTGATTTCAATGTACCTGGATGGGCCCAATAACGGGAATCCTTTTGTTGAGCATATCTATAACAATTATGAGGCATGGGCAAAGCTTATTCCAAATGAAGATTTATCCATGTTTATCTTCCGCACCAATAACCAGTCAATGCACGAATCATACCGTAATGGTAATCTGAAATTCAGAGAATACCTGGCGGCTGTTCACGGACGTTTGGCAAAAGTGTATGAAGATACACCCGATGCCGATGCTGATGACACGTATATGGTGATGAAGTATGTATGTGAATCAGGATACTGTTTGTATGGACAGAAAGATGTTGACGGTTATTGCGACTGGAATGAGAAATCTAAAGCTTATCAGAAAGAAAGAGGTGAGTTGGATGCACGAAGTTATATGGCTTTTGTGGGTAATTGCCTGCATGCTTCAAAGGAGTATATAAGCGATAAACAGGTTAAGCGATTGATGGGCTACCTTAAAGAAGGCTTAAAGTTAGATCCGGAAGCAACATCCTTGATTGATAATATGGGTGACTGCTATGCTTTATTAGGGCAAAATGAAAAAGCAATAGAACAGTACAATACCGTAATTGAACTAACCAAAGATAATGCACGCTCAGCTGCTTATTATAAGGAGAGTATGACCAATAAGATCAATGCTTTAAAATAGGCAGAGATGTAAGATGAGAGGTGAGAGGAGAGCGGAGAGAAGCAGCACATCGCAAAAAATCAACAGAGCTTTCTCACTGCTCATATCTCACCACTGACAGCTCACTACTTATTACTATAAAACTTTATAACATGAGACTACTTATCACCATTATATTATCAGCGATAGTCATGGGGTCATTTGCTCAAAACAGGGCGGAAGACACTGAAAAAACATCCAACTTTCCCAAAATGCGAAAGATGGAGGCAACAGATATAGCAGGAGCACCGATACCTGGGCAGCCTCAGTACCTGGAAGGAACAAAAAACGAGATACGCGTTGAAAAGCATGGCTTAATATATCCTGCTTTCTTTGACTGGAACAGGGATGGCAAAAAAGACCTGATGCTTGGGGAATTTGAAACAGGCGATACGGGTTCATACATAAAAGTATATTTAAATGAAGGGACTGATAAAAAGCCAAAATACTCAGGTGAGTATTTCTATGCAAGCGATGTTAATGGCGATACGATAACCAATCATCAGTGGTGCTGTATCGGTATTCATCCGCGATTGGTTGATATGGATGGCGACGGGTACCCTGATCTTTTGTCAGGACAGTATAACCCGGGCCTCATTTCTATGTGGCGTGGATCAGAAAACGGTTTTCTGCCTCACGAGTTTATTCCTCAGGAAGGTTATGAGGAAGGTAAGCGTTTTGCACAAGACAGGGAGCCGTGGAGTGAAGAATCATGGGCTTATTGGAATTATACATCTGCCGATTTTGCCGATTTCAATGGTGATGGGCTGTTGGATCTGTTTGTGGGTGGTACCGATGGTTTTCGTGTGGCATTAAATGTTGGGACCAGGGAAAAGCCTGCTTTTGGTATCCGAAGCTATTTATACCATATCAATGGTGATATCCTGAATATTGATAAACCATCGAAAAAGCAAATAGAAGAGGAGCATAAGGTAGGACGATACCCTAATATGTCAGGCGTTGGTAAGGGGTACATGACACCGGTGGATTGGGATGGAGATGGTGTATTGGATCTGTTGGTTACGCATGAGTACTATAAGGAAGGTCATCATCCAATCGAGTTTTTCAGAGGGGTCAATACCGACAAGGGGCTTCGTTTTGAGCAGGGGCGACCATTATTTACTGAAGTGAATGGTGAAAAAGCCATGCCGGGATGCCAGCCAATGATCACGGTGGTTGATTACAATAATGATGGAGTCAATGATATTGTTATGGGAATTTCTATCCCGACCATTAACGGATATGAAGCAGTGCCTGAAATAGCCTGGCGCTGGACCAAAGAAATGGGTATTGAAATGCCGGGTAAAGATGCAGGACGAACCATTAAATACGCGGGTGGTGTTGAAGGTGCCATTGAGAAAATTGAGGCTGATACCATAGGTTGGACAAAGCGGATGTACATGGGTAATTTAGACGATTATAAATACCTGACGATGCGTCACCGTGGTTACGTTTTTATAATCGAAGGAAAGAAAAACCCTGAGAAAGCAACAGCAACGAAAGCTGTGGCTGCGCCGTCTGCTGAATTAAAAGTATTGAAAAATGAGCAGGTAAAATCAAGCAAACTTGACGGGCCTGTAGCTTACTCAATAAGTTTTCCCGAGCGGGTAAAGTATAGAAAGGAAATGGAATTGCTGGTTGATTTTAAACTGCAGAAAGACTGGTATCTGTATTCTGAAAATAAAGCGAATGTAGCTGCCGGTTTTATTCCGACCGTCGTAAGTGTTGAATTTGAAAGTGATAAAGTAGAGAAAACAGCAGACATGCTTAAACCAAAGGAACATCCTAAGGGAGGTATGGTCGTGTATAAAGGCAATGATATTCGCTTTATCCAAAAGTTTAAACTGAATTCGCCTACTCGTGAGGAGTATATGACAGAAGGCTTTAAACATTTGAAAGAGGTGAAAGTTAAGGTTACTATTAAGTTTCAGACCTGTAACAATGACATGTGTCTGCCGCCTGAAACCATTACAGAAACGATTACTGCTGCAATCAGCATGTTCTAACCAAGGGGTTGGTTTAATAATGAGGGTCCCTGTATAGCTATGTTTTGCAGGGATCTTTTTGTTATTTCTTCACAGTCGATCCCGATAGTTGCCGGGAATCGAATTGAACATCGTCACATCGAACATCCCCACATCGCACATCCAAACATCCTCACATCGCACATCCAAACATCCATTAACCTTAATTAACCCTGATTAGCCGACTATTAACCTGAATTGAAGAAAGCTTTCTTTTATTTTGAAGCATCTACTATCACCTTAATTACAGTGGATTAACTAATTTAAATTGAGACAAAATGAGACTAACACTAAAAACATTAACCGGCTTATTACTAGCCTTTAGCCTGTTTGCCTGTATATCGGTGACAGAGCATAAGCACAATCAAAAGCCCGACATCGGATTTGAAGAAACAGCTTTTATTCCATGTTGTGGCGAACCTGCACCTGACACCGAACCATTAACACTCCGCATCGCGGTTAATGATACTTATTGTAAGGCTACTGCCTGTGTTTGCATTCATAACGTAGCAGCGCGCGAATATGAAGATCTGCAACAGCAACTGAAAGAGAAGCACAATATTAACCTGGAGATCACCTATTTTGAGGAAATATACCACCTTGAGGACAAAATTAAAAGCAAAGAGTTTGACGGCGTCATTTGTAAACCCTGGAACGTTTACATGCTCAGTAAGACCCATGATCTAAACTATGAGCGTGTTGCCGATATTAAAGATGCCTTTAATAACCAGTGGTTAAAAGGCGTGTTTCTGGTACCTAAAGATTCGCCGGTTCAAACACTTGAAGACATCAGGGGTAAGGTATTGGTTGCAGGTGAAAAGGATGCTTACGAGAAATATCATCAGCCATTGACCATTTTAGATGAGAAAGGTATACAAGCAGGTCAAATCTATCACAAGTCAAGCTGCCTTGAGTGCATCAACGAGCTAATGGATAAAAAAGCAGAGGTGGCAGTTGTTTCCGATTATGTGATGTTTGCCTCGTGTGCTGTCGATGTTGCCAATCCCGATGATTACCGTATTATCCATGAAACAGAGGCAAGTCCGTTGACCTCTTTGATCATCGATCGTGATAAGGTCAGTAAAGAAAATACCATGCGACTTCAGGAAGCCTTGTTAAACCTTTCCAACGAAAACTCACCTGAAACAATGTTGAGTGATGGTTTTGTTAAACCTGCTAAGTGGACGCCCGCTCCATATGCAAAAACATTGTAGATATGGCTCAGAATACTAATAAATCGATTAACCGTCGCAGTTTCCTGTTAAATGCAGGGCGTGCTGCATTTGGATTGGCATTGGGTGGTTTGGTTTACCGTGTTATCAGCGCACACATGGATGAAGAGACGGCAGGACCACGCTCACGATATGTGTGGGCCATTAATCCCGATAAATGTACCTTCTGTGGAAAGTGCGAGACACATTGCAATCGCACGCCATCGGCCGTAAAAGCCGTTAATGACCAGAAGAAATGTTCATGCTGTGTAGTTTGTTACGGGCATATTACCAATAAGGAAATCCCTTCTGAAAAGATAATGAGCGATGGTCTTCGCATATGTCCTCATGATGCTGTAACACGAGTCAATTATTCGGGTGGAAAAGACGGCTACTTTATTTACGACATCGATGATGACAAATGCACCGGATGTGGTAAGTGTGCTAAAGGATGTAATGATAAAGGAACGAAATCCATGTTTCTGATCATTCGCCCCGATCTATGCCTAAACTGCAATGGCTGCAATATTGCCTCAGCCTGTCCCGATGGTGCTATTGAGCGCCTGTATTACGGACCGGAGGATAACTTCCGTGGCATCTATGAGTTGGAAGGAATGAATATGTAATTGTGTAGATTATTGGGTTTGGGAGGCATTCAACCTGTCTGCCATCCTTTAAACCCATGCTTACATCTTGAATCAAAAAAATGAAAAAGATTAGACTAATAACTATAGTCCTCGGCTTCTTATTTTCTTTGATGAGCTCTTCCTTTGCACAGGATGCTCATTCAATTGATGACTTATCAAGGGGGAATATCAGGGAATTTAAAGATGCTTATATACCGGTTGAATACCATGCTTTGCCGGAGTACATGTCGTTTGTTGACCTTGGCATATTACTGCTTTTGTTGGGCCTGGGCCTTTTCTTCGTGTTAAAACGTAAGAGCGGTCGCCCGATGAATATACTGATGTTATTCACGTTTATCTACCTGGCGCTCATAAGGGGAGGGTGTATTTGTCCTGTAGGTGCCATCACCAATGCCACCATGGGTATTATTGAGCCTGCTCTGGTGAGTCTTACTGCTTTTGTGGTGTTTATAGGGCCAATGCTGGTGGCACTGGTCGGGGGACGTGTTTTTTGCTCCACCGCCTGCCCAATGGGAGCCGTTCAGAATATTGGCAAGGCCAAAAAACATAAAAAGTGGATACGCCTGCCTAAAAAACTGAATACGGCCTTAAAACTTGCACCTGTTATTATTCTGATACTGACGGTGTATTTCGCTGCCAACGGATCGGTATGCTTTTTTGCCTGTGAGCTCGATCCTTACAAAGCATTGTTTTTTACAGGTCAGTCATGGTTTGAGCAAGCTCTGGCCTATATTATGGGGCAGCCAATGGAGGCGAAACTACTGATCGGTGGTTTACTGGCTACATGGATATATATGGGAGTAATGCTGGTAGTCGGTTATTTTATTCCTCGTCCGTTCTGTCGTTTTATCTGCCCATATAGTGTGCTACTGGGGCTTATTTCAATGTTTGCCATTAAACGTCGTACAATTAAAGAAGATAACTGTGTGTATTGCGGTTTGTGTTCTAAGGTATGTCCGGTACAGGCCATCACCATTGATCGTCAGTCAAAACTGGCTGTTGTATCAAACTATGACTGCATACAGTGTAATAAGTGTAACGAGAGCTGCAAAAAAGAGGCAATCGTGTAATTCCATAGAATAGACTTAATCATTATTCCAAACAAATATGAACATGAATAAAACGTTAAAAGTAACGAGTGCATTGATGCTGCTGGTAACTATGCTGGCTTGTAATCAATCGAAAAAGCAACAAGGGTGGACTGTTAACGGAACGCTCGAAGGTATTGGAGATGGCGTTATCTGTCTTAAAAAAGATATGAATGACCCTCAACCGCAGGAGTTTAAAATGACAGCCGGACAGTTTACCATTACGGGTCCTGCTGTTAGCGAACCAACACGAATTCTTCTTGAGATCAAAGACAAGGATGTGCGATTCGGACTTTTTGTTGAAAATGGGGAATCAAGTTATTCAGGCCAATTGGTCGAAAAGGAAATGCCGGCCTGGGGCGATATGCCACCGCGAAAATTTATGCAGATCGATAATGAAGTGATCGTTGGGTCAGTGGCCAATGATCACCAAAAAGAATTCAATGAAGCAATGCGTGCGAGCTATGGCGATATTAACGCTATTCGCAACATGTCAGAGGAGGAAGTGACCAAAATGGCTGAAGAGCGCGAGCTTAAAGTAAAAAAGGCACAAACCGATTTTATTAAGAAATACCCCAATGCCTTTTATTCAGGTATAGTGGCTGCACGCTTAACTCATGGAATGGACAGTAAAGGGGTAGAGGAGGTGCTGGCGCTGCTTGATCCTTCACTTAATACATCGCATGTCCGTAAATTAAAAGACCAACTTGCCAACTCGAAAGACGTGAATATTTCAGAGGCCATCTCAGCCAGCAATGTATCCTACAAGGTGGAGAATACCTTTCAGGGATCGGCCTACCTCGATGTGATATATATGGGCATTCTAAGCAACAACCATGTATGTGCACTCACTAAGGAGGGAAGTATCAAAATAATAGATGGCGCCGGTAAGCAGATCAACAGCTTTAAACCTGCCTTTGACATTGCGCCTACTACAATGGCCATTGATGGTAACGATGACATATACATCATGCTGCCTTTGCAAAAAGAAGTGACCCGTAAGTTTCGTGGTAAAACCATGAAAGCAATGGAAACAACAGGGTATAAATGTGCTGTGTTCAATACCAAAGGCGAGCAAATAAGAACCATGGACCTGGATGGCTTAAAAACTGCTACGGGTGCACGCGTAGCCAATAACAAGCTGATGGTGGCCGATTGGCAAAACCGCATTATCGGTGTCTTCAATCCTAAAACCGGAGCCAAAGAAGCAGCCCTGGAAGATATGCGTCCCTGTTGTATGATTCTTGACTTTAGCGTCAATGACAAGAACGAAATATTAGTGGCTAACCTGGGAGCTTTTCGGGTACAGGCCTTTGACATGACTGGTAAGCAACTACTGGCCTTTGGAAAGCGCGGTAAGGAGGTTGACGATTTTCATGGATGCTGTAATCCGGTAAGTGTAGCATACTTATCCAATGGTGCTATTGTGACAGTCGAAAAAGATCCTACACGCGTAAAGATATATAGTAAAGATGGAGCTAAACAGATTGAAGGTATTGAGGAGATGGTGAAAGGCTGCAGCTATATTCCAATGATAGTTGACGCGGATGATAACCTGTACCTGGCATCACCAACCAAGGGCATGGTTAAGTGTATTGCCATTTAAAATTTACATTAAACTGACTACAAGCAATAGTTTGTCTCAATTGTGTTAGGTAGGATGGGGTGTCGTTTACGGCACCCTTTTTTGGCTGCATATCATTGAGTCTGTTGCCTGGTCGTATGTTGACATTATGCCAAACAGCTAATATTGAAGAGGAGGCTTACATGCAATAATGGCTGAAATAGAAAGGGTAAGCTCCTCCATTTGCTGATCTGGTTTTTTAATTGGAATGTAAGCTGCTTTCCAGTGCATTAATATCAAGTAAAAAGGCCACTTCACCATTTCCCAAGACACTGGCTGCAGAAAACTCTCGTTGTTTTTTTACCAGCTCTCCCATTGGTTTTAAAACAGCCTGGTGTTGACCTATAATGACATCGGTTACAATAGCCATTTTACTGTCGTTTTTGTTGATTATAACAACCTTAGCTTGTTGAGGAGTGTTGGCTTCCAATTCAAATAAATTTCTTAACGAAACAAATGGAATCAGTTTCTCTTCATAGCATAAAGTGCCGTGACGAAGACGCTGTTTTACCTGCTCATATGAAACTTGGACACATTCTACGATATCTGATATGGGCAGTAAACACATCAGTCTTTCTGCACTGATCAGAAGGGTATCGATGATAGCTATGGATTGCTGTAGCTTAATGCTAAAGGTGGAACCTTTTTCTATCTGGCTTTTAATATCCAGCTCACCTCTCATTTTGGCTATTTTCTGTTTAACTACATCCATTCCAACACCACGGCCGGAGATTGATGTGACTTCAGATGCTGTCGAAAATCCAGGATGACAGATCAGATTGTATATCTCTTTATCGCTAAGCTTTTCACCATGAGCTATCAGGCCTGAGTCAAGGGCTTTGTTATATATTTTGTTTTTATCGAGCCCTTTTCCATCATCCGACACTTCGATATAAATATTGTTACCTGAATTATAGGCCTTTAACCTGATTAATCCTCTGCCTTCCTTGCCATGCTCCAGCCTTTCTTCAGGTAACTCAACCCCATGGTCAACAGCATTGCGCAATATATGAACCAATGGTTCGGCAATCATGTCAATTGAACTTTTATCAAGTTCTGTGTCCATACCTTCAGTAACAAACTCAACTTCTTTACCCAGGTCATTTGAAATGTCCCTTACCAAACGGCTAAATTTGGGTACCATGTCACGAATGGGAATCAGCCTAATTTCCAGGGCGTTGTTTCTAAAGCTTTTTGATAGCTTGTCGATCTTTTCCGTTTGAGATTTTATTGAATCATATATTTTATCATTGGTCATTAAATTTAGTTGCGAACTCGTAGTGATCAGCTCACTTACTAAATACATCAGATGGTCCAGCTTCTCTGAATCAACGGAAATTCGATTCGTATTCTGACGAATGGATTCAATGATCGATAATGATTTATTGGTATTTTCCTGTTCAATACCTTTAATATCTGTAGCGATTTCTTCAGTCTCAGGAAAAGCCTCCGGGCTTAATGATCCATCATGGTTTAAATCGTTGGCTTTAAGTTCAGATTCATATTTATCTGCCTGTTCGCTATCAAAAACATCAAAATCAGCGACTTTTCTGATGATGCAATATTCGTATACAAACATCAGCGCTTCTTCCATAATTTCATCATCCAGTTCACCGACAATAAATATACTCCAGCGCTCTTCATCTGATGATGAAACAGGTAAACGTTTGATCGCCCGTATTTCACCAACTTCACTTAAATCTTTAATTGTGTAGAACAAATTGATCCGCCTGTCTACAATACTTTGCGGTGTATTCAGAACAATATTGTAGGTTACCATGGAGGAGGTATTTTGTTTTACCTGCTGATTTGTTTTTGTTTTATTAATTGTTGTGATTATAGACTCAGACTTATTCAATAATGCCTTTTGTTTATTAATGTTTTTACTATCCTTTAAGTCCTTATCATCAATAAGAATGAACAGTTGATCTACGGCACTTAATGTTAAATCAAGAATTTCTTTAGAGACCGGGATGATACCATTGCGAATCATATCATAAACATTCTCTATATTATGCGTGAGTTCACTCATGTGGTCAAAGCCGTACATGCCACTTACGCCTTTTATGGTATGCATGACTCTGAAAACTTCCTGAATCAGATCTATATCCTTTGGATTATTCTCTAACTCAAGAATGATTCCTTCCATTGAGTTAAGCAAAGTAGTGGCCTCATTAATAAATAGCTGTTTAAACTTAGAGATGTCGTTGCTGTTCATATGTCTGGTTGTTGGGATGAGTTATTATGAGAATAAATAAAGCATTTGTAAAAAAGCCATTTGTGATCAGCTAAACTTTAAAAGCTGATTTTGCACAACTTCTGAATCATATCATTAAAATGGTTAGCATCATGTGCTCTTAAGAGTTACTTTTGCAGTGCGTTCAAATATAATGGCTGCATAATAACTCTTGTGGGCTTGTCTTGGTTTATGGATGCCAAAACTAATGGTTCCTTCATGATGGGAATAGATGAAAAAAGGCCGATCTAATGGGTAGAATGTGTTAAAATAAAAATCAAATGATACTATTGACGATAACCTGAAAGTAGGGGGTAGACCCCCATAATAGTTCTACCTGCTCTGCAGCCTAGAATGAGCGATGACCTGAACCATAATATGACTGCGGGCATTCTATAGCTCCTAAACGATTGGATGAGCTGCATGCAAATGTAAAGATACTTAGTAGAATGAGTAGTGCAATGGCTATTTTTTTCATAATGGTAAATTATTAAATGATCATATGTGAGTTATTACAAATGTCACTTTAATTATTCACTAAGAAAATAGTCATAAAGGGTTGAATTTGCATGCTACTTTAGTAGGGTATTTTATAGCTGTTTTATTACAAATGCCAGTATTAAAAAAATAATCATTCGGAATACTTAAATACTTTGTTATGAATTATTATTTTAGCGCTACGCAAAAAGGTATTTTCAATGCGTTTTTTCCCTTAACTTATAATGCTGATCAACTCGAGTATAATAACATCGGGCATTGATAAAGAACTTTATTATATGGAAAATATACTGCTTATAGATGATGATAAAGAAACCTTACGCTTGTATGAGTTGATCTTTCGCAATTTATATATTCTGAAATATGCAAATGCATGTGAAAAAGCTATTGAAATTATTCGCTCTGAGAAAATCAAAATTGTAATTGTTGAAAACATAATTAGAAACGCTTCAATTACTGACTTATTCTCACAATTACGGCTGAATTTTCCTTTTCTTAAGATTATCTTAGTAAGTAATATTCATGATCATCATTTAATACAGGATGCTGTCAATAAGTATGGTATATATAGCTATTTTGTAAAGCCAATTGAGCCACATAGAATACAGGTTGCAACTGAAAGAGCCTTTGAACAGTATAATTTAGAGTATCAACAGCAAAAACTAATTCTCAGTCTTCGAAAAAAAACGGATAGCTTAAAAAAAACCGTTAAACAGTTAAGGCAAGAGGAAGAAAAGTTTCGGTCCATATATGAAACCCGCCCTGAACCTACGTTTATTGTTGATAATAACGGACACATTCTTAGGTATAATCCCGGAGCCTTGAATACTTTTCCAGGTTTGAAAGAATGTGGAAGTAACGAATTGCTTATCAATTGTTTTAGTGGTAGTGCTGTTAAAAAACTATCTGCTTATTTTGATTTATTATTAAGAGGAGAAACTGCTAATACCTGCGAAATTGAATGTGAGGTAAGTGATGAAAAGGTAATTTTTGATATTTCAGCCTTTAAGTTTGAATACCGGGATACAGAAGCTTTTTTGCTGACATTCAGGGATATTTCCCTGAAAAAAGAAATGGAAAAAAGGGTTTTAACTTCAATAATTAATACGGAAGAAAAGGAACGCAGACGATTTGCCCAGGAGTTACATGATGGAATAGGCCCATTGTTGTCTACTACAAAGCTTTATCTGCAATGGTTTAATAAACCTGATTCAAAGGCTGATAAAGAGGAAGTAATAAGAAAGGCAGAAGAAACATTAGAAGAAACAATTTCTTCACTCCGCGAAATATCAAACAATATAAGTCCCAATACATTAAATAATTTTGGACTTGATACAGCACTTAAAACATTTCTGGATAGAATACGTAATGCCTCTGGCATAAAAGTTAATTACCACATGATGGTTAGAAAACAATTAATCACTGAGGTGGAAACAACGCTCTATCGCCTGCTATGTGAGTGTGTTAATAATACGATTAAACATGCCAATGCCAGTCAGATTGATATAACTATTAAGGAAGCAAACAATGGGGTAAACTTGTGTTATAAAGACAATGGTATTGGATTTGATTTTGATAATATGGTAATGAACGGGCAAGGAAACGGCCTATTTAATATGAAATCGAGAGTTAATTCGCTGGGAGGTTCTTTTGACTTAAGATCAAGGAAGGGCCATGGTGTTGTAATGAGCGTAAAATTTTAATATAACCTGATTAAGAAATGAAAGAGGTGCAAATATTTTTAGTAGATGATCATCGTATCTTCAGAGAAGGAATGAAAAGCTTAATTGAGATGGAAGGCGTTGGTAAAGTATGCGGGGAAGCCTCCAACGGAAAAGAATTTTTAACTGCCATTGAAGATAATGTTCCTGACTTAGTATTAATGGATATATCAATGCCGGTGATGAATGGTATTGAAACAACAAAGTTTGCTGTTGAGCGCCATCCTGACATAAAGGTGATTGCTTTATCAATGCATGGTGATGAAGAATATTATTATAAAATGATCGAATCAGGCGTTAAAGGTTTTCTTTTAAAAGACAGTGGTATTAAAGAAATCGAAAGGGCTATTGACTCGGTTTTAGATGGCGATAGTTACTTCTCGAATGAATTATTAAGGAGGATCATTACCAATATTAACAATCCTGATAAGAAAGAGGTGGCTAATACATCCGATCTGTCAAAAAGGGAACAGGAAGTTTTAGTTGAAATATGTAATGGTTTAACAAATGATGAAATAGCAGAAAAACTCTTTATCAGTGCACAAACGGTAAAAGGTCACCGAAGTAATTTGCTGTCAAAAACCAATTGTCGTAACAGTGCCAGTTTAGTTATGTATGCAATTAAAAATAAAATCATCGAACTTTAGTAATAGTCGTTAATCTAATTTTTTTGTGCAGATGGTAAATACTGATATTCTAACCCGGTGGAATACACAATTAAAACTGATCAACCAGGTTATTGATTGTGATTATTCCTGCATCATATCAAAGCAATCGCAAAATATAGAGATAATTAGTGAGGCAAAAACTAATGGCGTTAACAGTAATTATCAGCAAGAAATTTTAGAAATAATTGGCAATCATGTTAAAGGCTTTGATCTGACTGACGAACTTCGTAGCTGTATTGTTAATAATTTATCAGCTGGGTTCTTGTTGGACATTAGGCCCGTAAAAAAAGACTGCTCTTCTCAATGGGGGTATTTAATTCTTATTAGTAGTAGTGAAAAAGACCTGGCACAAGACGCAATGGAAGTGCTCGATACCATGACAGGTAATTTTTGCAATGATCTGAAGCTGTTGTATAATTCATCCACAACTCAAAAAACTTTCGATCAAAGAACAATGAATTTCCTGCTTGAATCCATGAATGGTGTTCCCTGGCGGATGGATTTTAAAACCAATGAATTTAAATATGTAGGAAATGAAGGAGAACGGATTTTAGGCTATAACCATGCCGATTGGCCCACATTTGAAAAATGGGCCGCATGTATCCACCCAGATGATAGAGAATGGGCAACCAATTACTGTTATAACTGCAGTGTACAGGATCTTGATCATGTATTTGAGTATCGCCTGATACAAAAGGACGGGAAGATTATCTGGGTGCGCGATATTGTTATTGTTAAGCGCGATGAGAATAACGACATCGCCGAGTTGGTTGGTTTTATGATCAATATCACTCACGTTAAGGCCAATGAAGAAGAGCAAAAAGTAGCCAATGCCCTGCTCGAAAATGAAAAGCAGCTTCTCAATAATTTTATAGACTCCATCGAGGCTTTTGTTTTTATGAAAGATGTGGAAGGCAGATGGTTAAACGTCAATGAATACTACACAAAATTCTATGGTGTGCCTAAGCATGAATTATTAGGGAAAACACTGGATGGTTTTGTGCCTTCAAAGACCGCAAGTCTGCTCAGAGAGAAAGAACAAGAGGTAATAAGAAATAAGGTTGCAGTTAACTTTGAGTATTCATTAAATGATCAAACCGGGAAAGAAAAATGGTTTTATGCCTCGTATTTTCCAGTGTTGAATGATAGAAAGGAAGTTGAAAACCTGTGTGGTACCTCTGTTGAGATCACAAAGATCAAAGAACTGGAGCGTGAGTCACAAAAGTTAAATCAGCAGTTAGAGTTTCTATTAAATGTAACCAATACCCAGCTTCTCATTATTGATGAAGACCATAACATTATTTACAATAGTATACAGGGAGAAGGTTTAAATGAAAAGTGCTATGTGCATACGAAAGGTCAATTAAAAATCTGTGCAGATTGCCCCATGCATATTTCGTCAGTTGGAGAAGTATCAACCCAGTACCATAGCTCACAAAAGGATAACAGAATCAATTACCAGGTAACGACATTTCCATATATAAACAGCGATGGCAAAAAGAACATGGCAATGGTTCGTGTGGATATTACCGACCGAATTGAAATAGAAAATAAGATCAGTTTGCTCAATCAGCAACTGGAATTATCAATGTTAACCGGTCGCATTGCATTCTTTGAATATGACCTGAAACAAAATGAATTTGTAACCAATAGTCACGTCAAAGATATTATAGGAATTGAAATTGACCGGGGTATTGAAAAAGAGTGGTTGTTATCTCGTATTCACCCGAGTGACCTGCCTGTTTTAACAGATCAGGTTGTAGCACTGACTCATGGAGGACTGGCAACCAATGAAATGGAATTTAGATTTCTGGATGCCCATCAAAAGTACTTATGGCTGAGTGTACATATAAATAAAATTCAGGGAGAATCCACTTCTGTATCAGGTATTATTCAGGATATTACCCGTCATAAAGAGTTACTGATTGAGCTTGAGATAGAACGGAAAAAGTCAAGGGCTGCCAATGATGCAAAGACGAACTTCATTGCCAGTATGTCGCACGAAATAAGAACCCCAATGAATGCAATCCTTGGTTTTTCTGATATAATGAGTAAAAACCTGCAGGATTCGGTCTATAAAAATTACCTCAGGTCCATAAAAACAAGTGGCAAACTCTTATTGTCACTGATCAATGATATTTTGGATGTTTCAAAGATAGAAGCCGGTAAAGTAATTCTGAAATATGAGCCGGTCAATATAAAGAAACTGCTGGTCGACCTGTCTGAAACACTCAGGTACAGTGCGAATGTAAAGGGTTTGGAAATGACTCTTATTCATCCGGATAATCTGCCTGACAGACTTTATGTTGATGAACTCCGAATGAAGCAGATCATCTTAAACCTGATGAATAATGCTGTAAAGTATACCAATGAGGGTAGTATAAACATCATCTATTATTTCAATAAGAAGGACGGGCAAAAGCAAGGTGATCTGTTTATTACGGTTGCCGATACCGGGGTCGGCATTAAAGCAGACAGGCAAAAGGCCATTTTTGAGCCGTTTGAACAGGAAGGAAAAACCATTAATAAACATGTTCAGGGAACAGGTCTTGGTTTATCTATAATCAATAAACTGGTAAAACTGATGAATGGATACATAAGCCTCAAAAGTAAAGAAGGTGAAGGTAGTCAGTTTACAATTCACATTCCCGATATAGCCTGTGATGATATTGTTGATGAGCAAGCGCCTGTGCAGAATAATAGTGAGGTTATATTAAGTGAAAAATCAGTCTTAATTATTGATGATGTGGAGTCGAATCTGGATATTCTGGAACTTTTATTAGTCAATCTGGGATTGAAAGTAGAAGCAGTCAACAATGGTAATGATGCCTTGAAGATGATTGAAGAAGGACAGTTTGATATAATGATGTGTGATATCAATATGCCTGATATGAATGGATTCGAGGTTCTGGAAAGAGTGAAGCAGCTTGATGAAAAAGAGGAATTAATAAATATTGCTGTTACTGCATCTACATTGGACCAGGAAGTTGAAGAAATAATGAATGCCGGGTTTGATGATATACTTACAAAACCAATATCTGAAGAAAGCATAGTTGATGTTATTGGAAAGTATTGCATAAGTTCTGCAGATAATACGAAGCAAGTGAATGTTCCTGATGAAGAACTGACTTTTCATAAGGAAGATGGATTAAAACTATATAAGTTATTGGATGATAAAACAACGGAAATCTGTGAGCGCTTAAAACAACGTACTTCTACTTCTGATCTAAAGGCATTTAACCAGGCTTTGGAAGAGTGTACCCAAATGATACCCATTCATTTTGTAATGAATTATCAAAAAGAGGTTGACATAGCCATTAAATCATTCGATTTTGAATCTATCCAGAATCTGCTGAATAATTATGAGTCTATACTAAACAAGCTAATTAACTAATTACCGATAACAACAGACAAATGACCAAATCTAATTATAAAGTTCTCATTGTTGATGATAATCCTAAAAACCTACAGGTATTAGCTAGCCTTTTAACAGAGAATAACTACACTATCGAAGTGGCTTTAAATGGATCAGATGCCATTGCCTGGATGCAGGATCAGCTCTTTGACGCTATTTTACTTGATATCATGATGCCGGGTATCGATGGCTTTGAAACCTGTAAGCAGATAAGACAACTGACCCATTGTAAAGACATTCCAATAATATTTCTTACAGCTCGTGAAGATATTGAGAGTATTACAACCGGATTCAGTGTTGGCGGCAATGACTACCTGACCAAACCTTTTAATCATGAGGAACTACTGGTCCGTTTGGCTAATCATATTGAACTGAAAGAGTCACGAAGGAAACTGGCAGATCTTAATGAATGGCTTAATGAAGAAGTAGATAAAAAAACGATTGAACTAAGGGAAGCCAATGAGAAACTTAAGCGTTTAGATGATTCTAAGAATGACTTCCTCAAATCAATCAGTCATGAAATAAGAACCCCGCTTAACGGCATAGTTGGGTCATTGAATTTGTTAAAAGGTTATTCAGAAGAATCCTATTTCACCGAAGTGATTGATCTCCTGGATCGTTCAGTCTCCAATCTCGAAAAATACTCTTACGCAGCCCTTCAGATTGCTAACCTTCAACTAAGAGGTAATACTCAGCTAAACCATCAACAGGTCGATTGGGGGGTAATTATTGGAGATTGCATTAAACAATTATCTGTTAAAGCCGAGGAAAAAGAAATTGTGATTGAATACAGAAATGAGGAACCGGCCATCGTTAAGGCCGATTTTCAATACCTGCAATCTGCAATGGAGGCACTAATAAACTCAGGTATCATCTTTACCGATTCCGGGCAGATCAATATAGATATGTATAGGGATGAAGGAATGTTGGTAATGAAAATGGAAGACACCGGAAGTTTATTCAATGGTCATAATGTTGAGCATTTTTTCGATTCAATTAATAACCAGAACTACAACTTTGAACGAAACAATGCCATGGAATTGTATCTGGCGAAAATTATTATCGAGGTACATGGTGGTACTTTACTTTTTAATAATAAAGAGGACAATAGTGGTGTGATTACAAAGGTTATGTTGCCCGAAGTAAGCTGATTATCATCATATTGGTTTTAGACATGTATCCATTGAATTGACAAAATAATGCCTGGGCTGATCTTATCAGTTAATAGGGAATGGTACTCGTATAAGTTGAATATCATAAAGAATCGATAGCTCAAAAATAAAGGATTTGCCGGAATGAAAGAATTACAAGAACGAATACAACAACTTGAGCAGGAGAACAAGAAGCTGGAATATTCTCTGGGACGTTATCAACAGTTTTTCAAATTAAGCGCTGAAGGAATTCATTTATGGCAATTTAAAGAGGCTATTTGTTTAGATAAAAGTGATAACGAGCAGGTAGAGTTATGCCTTAAAAATATGATTTTATCAGATTGCAATCATGAATTTGCAAAGGCTTATGGTTATGATGGAATCGATCAGATTATAGGATTAACACTTGTTGAATTATTAAGGGATGAAGATTTAGCCAGAACTTTAATCCGCAACCTGGTTAGCAGAAAATACCGATGGATCAATTTTCAAACGAAAGAAACTGATATAATAGGCAACATCCTTTATTTCAGGAATAATATAGTTGGCGAAATAGAGGATAATAACCTGCATTACCTTTGGGGTACTCAAATTGATATAAGCGATCAAAAAAGAGCATCTTTTGAGTTAGACAGACAGGAGGAACTTTACCGTTTAGCGGTTAAAGCTGGCAATGATGGTGTGTGGGACTGGCAGTTGGAATCCAACGAGGTCTATTTCTCAGCACGTTATATGGAAATGCTTGGTTATAAAGAGGGTGAACTGCCGGGTAAGCTGAGCACATTCGAATCTCTTTTATATCCTGAAGACCTGGAAAGAGTACTCGCCCAGGTGAAAGAGTACATTAATGGTGAAAGCCATACATACCAGACAGAATTTAGAATGCAGCATAAAAATGGCCACCTGGTCAATATCATGGCCAGGGGGTATTTAATGCGCAATGAATATGGAAAGGTATATCGGGTGGTTGGAACCCATATCGATTTAACAGAGCGGTATGAGATGGAAAGTAAGTTACGTCAGCAGGTTGACGAAAATCTTTCGCTCTATGAAGAATACCGGACTATTAATGAAGAGCTGCACAAAAAAAACAATGACTTGTTAGCCATTGAAGAAGAGCTTCGTGCTAATAATGAAGAGTTGTATTGTACCAACGAACAGCTGGCCGAAAGTGAAGATAAGTACCGGGCTCTGTTTGACAATATGAGTGAGGCTTTTGCTTTGTATGAAATAGTGCTCGATGAACAAGGTACGATCATGGATTATGTGACGCGTGATGCCAATAGTATGTATATTCATTATATGAACAGGAGCAGGTCTGAGGTAATTGGCTTGAAGCACAGTCAGATGGTATCAGATTCTGAGAAGCTGGATAAAGCATGGCTGCAATTGATGCAACAGGTTGCCCATGAAGGTATATCGGCAGGGATAGTTCGCAAAGCGCAGTACGACGGACAATATTATGAAGGCAATTTATATTGTCCTAAAAAAGGCTTCGTAGCAGCTGTTTTTCACGATATAAGCAATGATGTGATGGCTCATCGTGAAATAAATAACATCAGAAAGCGCAATGAGTTCATTATTGAAGGAACCAATGCGGGTACCTGGGATTGGAATACTCAAACTGGTGATCTGGTTATCAATCAACGTTGGGCCGAAATAATTGGTTATTCTTTAAATGAGTTGGAGCCAATCAGCATCAAAACATGGGAGGATCATTTACATCCCGATGATTTGATGCATGCCAGGAAGAAGCTGGATAAATTATTCAATAAGGAAATTGAAAACTATGATGTTGAGTTTCGTCAGAAGCACAAAGAGGGACATTGGGTCTGGATTGAATCAAGGGGAAAGGTTGTTGAATGGACGATTGATGGAAAACCTCTTCGTGTAAGTGGTGTTCATACCGATATATCCAAGCAAAAACAAGCGGCTCAGGAACTTAAAGAGCAAGAGGAACTGTTCCGTCTGGCCATTGAAGCGTCAAATGATGGTATCTGGGACTGGAACCTTGAAACGGATAAGGTTTTTTGGTCCAAACGTTACAAGGAAAATATTGGATATAAGGAAGATGAGTTAGATGCCAGTTTAGATAATCTGCGTGCTTTGGTTCATGAAGATGACATTGATAATGTCCTGTCTTCAGTATATGAGTATATCAATGGAAATAAGGAACGCTATAAAGTTGAATTTCGCATCAGACATAAAAAAGGACACTATGTGCCTGTTTTAGCCAACGGATACCTGTTAAGGGATGATAACGGCAAAGCTTATAGGATTATTGGTAATCACCATGACCTGACAGAGCGCTACGAGTCTCAAAAACGCTTGCGTGAACAGGTTGATGAGAATTTATCATTGTATGAAGAGTATCGTGCCATTAGTGAAGACCTGCACCAAAAGAACAATGACTTACTGGCCACTGAAGAGGAGCTAAAAGCTAACAATGAGGAATTATACCTGACCAATGAACGCTTGGGCAACAGTGAAGAACGCTACCGAAGCTTATTCGATAATATGAATAATGCCTTTGCTTTGTATGAAGTCATTTGTGATGAGTCCGGTAAGATTATTGACTATAAGCCGGAAGATATTAATTCTGTTTACCTCGATTATTTGCAAAAAAGTAAAGAAGAAGCTTTAAATCTAAGGGAAAGTGAGCTGATTCCTGGAAGTGCAGGCCTGGAGAATGAATGGCTTGAGCTGATAGAGCAGGTGGCATTGGAAGGGATTAGTGCCAAGGTGGTGAGAAAAGATCCATATAATGAAGACTATTATGAGATCAGTTTATACTGCCCGCGTAGGGGATACTTTGCTGCTATCTTTAAAAAGATCACTTCTGATGTAACTTCCTATCGTCAGATAGAGGAATCAAAACTTCGAAATAACTTTATTATTGAGGGAACCAATGCAGGAACCTGGGATCTGGATATTGAAAGAGGCAGGTTCATAGTCAATAAACAGTTCCTGAGCATACTGGGTTTGTCTGAAGATAAACTGATTATACCCGAAGAAGAACTTCGCAGTTTAATTCACAAGGAGGATATTGGCAGGGTTCAGGAGGAGTTGTATAAAAATTATACCCGCCAATCGGAGTGCTATGATGTGGAGTATAAGACCTGGCATCAAAAAGGGTATTGGTTCTGGATAAGCTCCCGTGCCAAAGTAGTGCAGTGGTCGCCTAATGGCGATCCGCTTCGAATGAGTGGCATTATCATTGATCTGACAGAGAAGAAGCAGGCCGAAATGAAGTTGCACCAGAAAATGATAGAATATGAATGCTTAAACGAGGAGTATAAAAAGGTCAATGAAGAGCTTGAGCACAGCAAAGAAAATCTGGAAGAATTAGTTGAAACAAGAACAACAGAGCTTCAATTTGCCAAAGAAAAAGCAGAACTGGCCAGTAAGGCAAAAAGTGATTTTATAGCCAATATGAGTCATGAACTAAGAACTCCCCTGAATGCCATTTTAGGCTATGCCCATATCCTTCAGAAAGATGTCAATATCAATCCTAAACAGCAGAAAAATCTTCTGACAATTCATCAAAGTGGTCAGCATTTATTGGATATGATCAATGAAATACTGGACTTTGGAAAGATGGATGCCAAAATGCTGATCCTTGAAGAAGATGTGGTCAACTTGTCAGATCTGATACAGGCCGTATTGGAGATCATAAAAATTAAAGCCGAAGAAAAACAGCTCTACCTTAATTACGAACCGGCCCTGAATGTTAATTTACTGATCAGGTTAGATGGCAGGCGTTTAAAGCAAATATTATTCAACCTTCTTGGAAATGCTGTAAAATACACTAATGCAGGAGGGATAACGCTTAAAATAGAAATTTCAAAGGGTATTGAGCCCCGGCTTGAATTAATTGTTGCTGATACGGGCATTGGAATTAAAAAGGAACATGTAGATAAAATCTTTGAACCTTTTACCCAAAATGATAAGACAAATAAGTACATAGAAGGAACAGGTTTAGGATTACCAATAACACGAGAGTTAATTAACCTGATGGGAGGTTCAATTAACCTTACTTCTGAAGAGGACAAGGGCAGTATATTTAAAGTCAGTTTACCCATAGAATTTGTTGGTGACTATGTACTGGATAAACCATCGAACGAGGCTGATGTGATTGTTGGATATCTGGGAGAACGGCAATCCGTATTAATTGTTGATGATAACCAGGCCAATGTAGCCTTACTCAAGGATTTCCTTAATCCCTTGGGTTTCAACATCTGCTTATCTTCAGATACCAATGAAGCATTGAAGGTATTGGAAGAACAGGTATTTGATTTGTTGATCCTTGATTTTATGATGCCGGACCAGGACGGCCTTGATTTGTTGCGGGAATTACCTTTAAAGCGTCCTAAGGTATTGGGGGTTTCAGCAACCCTGACAAGTATGGGTAGACGTAAGATCTTTGAGAATCAATGTGATGCCTTTTTGCCAAAACCGATCGACCTTAAAGTACTTTTAGGAAAAATTGAGCATCTATTACCTATTAAATTAAAGTACAACAACGAGGTAGTAGAAGAGTCGGGAGATGTTCTACTTCCTGAAAATGAGTTGCTGGAATCCATCAGGCACTTCGCTATAGTAGGGGATTTCAATTCCATCGAAAAGATACTTGAAGAATTAAATACTGAACAATACTCTGTATTTATAAGTAAAATTAACGATGCCATTGTCAAATATGATGATGATGCTATTATTGAATTGTGTTCAATGTCATTGAATTAAATAGTGTTGAAGATGAATGTAAATGATAAAATACTCATTGTTGATGATACACCGTCAGTAATTGATATTATTAGAGAGATTCTTATCAGGGCAGGTTATGAGGTGGCAATAGCAACTTCAGGCGAGAAAGCTGTTTCGAAGATAGATGCCATTCAACCAGATTTGATCTTAATGGACATCATGATGCCTGGTATGGATGGTTATGAAACATGTAAAGCCATTAAATGCAACCCAAACCATGTTGATATTCCCGTCATCTTTGTGTCTGCTCTAAGCAATACCTTCGATAAGGTAAAAGCTTTTGAAAGCGGTGGTGTCGATTATATACCGAAACCGATCAATGATGAGGAGCTCTTAATGCGCATTGATATTCATTTAAAAAATGCAAAATACAGAGCCGAAATTGAACGTTTAAATAAACAACTTGATAAGAAAGTTAAGAAACGTACCCTTGAGCTTCAGGCGTCCAATAAGCAGTTGATAAATAAGAATATAGAATTGAGTCACCTGTCGGAAGAATTAAAAGCGGGAAAAGAAAGCCTGCAGATGGTTATTGAGAGTGCTTCGCTGGGTACCTTTGAAGTTGATCTGACTACCAGGCATATTACCTACAATTCCAGGGCAGCCACCATGATTGGTTATTCGGAAGATAAGAGAGAAGATGAGGTTGATTATTGGGTGAACCTGATCCATAAAGATGATGTAGGTCCTGTAAATGATGTTCTTGATATAGAGAAATCCCGAACCAATCCAGACTTTAATCTTTGCTATCGAATTTTGCATTGCAACGGTCATTGGATATGGTGTAATGTAAAAGGCAAAGTAATTTATTCGGTAAGGAACGAACCAATAAAGATCAATGCCATCATTATGGATGTGACCGAACAAAAGGAGTTTGAGTCCGCATTGGCTGATAGTGAAAAGAAATTCAGAATATTATCCAATTTCACCAGTGAAGGTATCTTTATTCACAAAGAGGGCATTATCGTTGAATGTAACAATACATTTGTGAAAATGCTCGAAGAGGACTCAAAAGAATCCATTATTGGTAGTCCTGTTCCAATTGATAAAGTATTACCAGCCTACAGAGATACGGTTATTCAAAACATGAAAAACCAGTATGTGGGTATTACCGAAATAACCATTGAGAAAAAGAATGGAGAACACAGGAATTATGAATTGGAAACCAATGTTATTCACTATATGGGTGAAAACATGCGCCTGGTGGCCCTCCGAAACATTACTGCTCAAAAGCAAGAGCAATTATTAACCCAAAAACGCCTGTCGCTACTGGAGTTATATCCTGAAGTTAGTTTAGAAAAACTCCTGCTGGTCATTCTCGATGATCTGGTGGAGATCACTGCTTGCCAGGCTGCCATTCTGTTACCTTTTAAAGAAGCGATATATTACAGTACAATTCAAACATGGTCAAACTCAGCGTTAAGCCTTTGTGCCTCACATAATGAAGGTGTTTATTTATCAAAGGATTTTAAAAAGTACACTGACAGATGTCTGGAAGAGCAAAAGCCGGTTATTATTAACAATTCCGATGCATCATCCGGTTTTACCCATAGCTTGTTGTATCCGGTTATCAGGTCAGGCCAGGTGGTGTCTATCATGCATTTTTGTAATAAAGAAAACGGATTTACTCATGGTGATATTTTACTGATCGATCGCATCATTGATTGGTACAGAGAAACATCTGAACGTAAACGAACCGAGCAGGAGCTGCAGTTAAGTGAGCAGCGATTTGAAAACATTTTCAAAAACAGCTTAACGCCCATGTTACTCATTGAGCCGTCAAGCGGAGTAATTACCAATGGGAATGAGGCAGCAGGTAAGCTTTATAACAAGACGACAGAACAACTGATTGGAAGCTATTTCTACAATCTGAATAAGAGCTCCCGGCGCTCTACAATACAAAAATTGCAGGAAGTGGTAAAAGGGAAAAATACCAGCTTTAGGTTTGTACAGCAGGCAGATGGTGAAAGAAACATTCATGCAGAGGTGTTTTTTAGCTTGATCAAAGGGGTACAGGGTGATGTGTTATTTTCAATAGTGATTGATCAAACCAAGGAATTTGAATCAAAAAATGAATTGCTGAAGGTGAACCGGCGATTAAAAGGATTAGATAACATTGTACACTATAATGCATCATCTATTAATGCTTTGCTTGATTATGCAGTTGATGAAGTAAAGCAATACACCTTAGCTAATCGTGCCTGTCTTTTTATGTACCAAAAAACGAGTAATGTTTTTGTATTAAGTAAATTTGATAAAGACATTAAGCTAACACATACTTTCAACAGTGATACGGAGGCTCAACAAACCGGTATTCTTAGCAGAGCTGTAGCTCAAAAGAAAATCATTATTGACAGTGGCGTGTTTGGAAATGAAGAATTGAGCAAAATCAAAGAGGATAACTCCCATTATTTTACGGCAGCGATTCCTGTTGTATTTGAAGATCAGGTGGAGGCGGTAATATGGTTAGGTCGCCAAAGTCATGCTTTTGAGCACTTTGAATTGGAGCAGGTGAGTTTGTTGTTGGAGACAACCTGGTTATTGGTTGAGAAACAGCAGCTGCAGGAACGTATGGAGGCTATAAGTTCATAAATATCAGAACATAGAATTGCTATTGGCCATCTGCTAATACCCTACTTTTAGGTTGGTTAAAACGGCTATTTATTGGTATAGTAGATGTGTGGGGCTACGCTATATTTGCAAAGTATTTAATTTATAGCAATTCACCCATGAATGATCTACTGTTGTTAGCACTTTTGTTAATTGCCAATTTGCCTGTATGTTATATTATTTTAAAGGCCATGTTCAAAAAGTCATTTTTGACCAATGTATTTTTTGCCGTTACGGTCTATGTTTTATTGATTCTTTGGCTGGGGGTTTACACTGGTCAGGCAGGATTGAAAGCATTGTTCTGGACATTGCCGATGGCCTATATTGTAGGTTTATCCATGTACCAGGTTATTAAAACCAATGTGCAGAAGCCGCTGGAAGATGCCATTGCCAATCTTAAAAACGTGGCAGCCGGCGACCTGACCATTCAGGCCAGTCGCTCAGCTAAACAGGACGAACTTGGGAATTTGACGAATTCTATTTCTTCTTTAGTATCTAATTTAAAAACGACAATTGCTGATATCACAAATGGAGCCAAACAATTAGCCCATGCCAGTAATGAGGTTCGAAGTACCGCGAATCAACTGTCGGAAGGGGCAACAGAACAAGCTGCTTCTGTCGAAGAGGTTTCTTCAACCATGGAAGAAATGGCCACCAATATACAACAGAACAGTGCCAATGCCAATCAGACCGGTTCTTATTCAAAGGAAGCTAAAGAGGGCATTCACGACGTGTCAGTCAAATCAGATCAGGCAGTTAAAGCAAACAGCACAATTAAGGAGCGCATTGAGATCATTAATTCAATCGCAGATAAAACCGATTTGCTGGCCATTAACGCTGCCGTAGAAGCAGCCAGGGCAGGTGAGCATGGCAGGGGATTTGCTATTGTTGCCGGTGAAGTGCGCAAACTGGCTGAGACCAGTAAAAGAGCAGCTGATGAAATTGTTGAGCACAGTGAGATTGGCTATCAGACTATTTCAGATGCAGTGGAGACCTTAAATAAGACGACTCCTGTTGTTGAAAAAACATCTGAGTTAGTAGAGGAAATAGCAATTGCCAGCAGTGAGCAGGCACATGGTACGAACCAGGTAAATGAGGCCGTTCAGCAACTAAATCAGATTACCCAGCAAAATGCTTCATCATCTCAAAACCTGGCTAAGTATGCTTATGAACTCGAGCAGCAGGCGCAACAGTTAAACCAATTGATCTCCATCTTTAAGATCAGGTAGAATAACTGAAGAGTATTGGTGACAGATTTTTTAAAAGGTTATATGAAAACACATATAGCCTTTTTGTACATGCCGATAAAGAACAGATAATAACAACGTCATGCTTATTTACGATCATCATCTCAATGACGATCAGAGAATTGAATTAAAACACTTAAGGGCGCAATTAGAACTTTATTAATGCAGATACTGGTAATTGATCAAAATACAACAGAGCGTGAATTTATTGTCAATAAATTAGAAGAAGCAACACCCTGTAGAATATATGAATCAGATAAATGGCATAATATTGATTTGCTGATCAGCAAGTATTCCATTGATCTGCTTATTGCTGCAACCGACTCCTGTTCCATTGACATCGTTAATAAAGTCAAAGCGCAATATGCTTCTGTTCAGATAATTCTTATCTCTAATATATGCAATACGCACGAGGCAGTTGATGCCATTAAGGCGGGAGTTTACGATTTTGTATTAAAGAATAATACAGGGATTTCCCGCCTGATTAAGCGGGTATGGGAGGTGGAACGGCATATTAATGCCAAAAAGAATATACCATCAGTCATTGCCAGTGAAACCGGGATGCTAACCTGTCAGAGTCAGGATAACCTGGCGGGTTTTATGGAACGATACCGTCTCTTTTTTAAGCACATGGTTAACGGTGCAGCATTGTACAAAGCTGTAGTAGGAGCCGATGGTGATATAGTTGATTTTGTTTTAAAAGAAGTCAACCCTTCATTCATAAAATTTACCGGTCTTGATGAAACACAATTACAAAATGTCAGCTTAAGTGACATAATGCGTAAATTGGAAGACAGCAGTTTTGAAAGCAAATTAAAGAGCTATGCCAATGTAACTAAAACAGGCATTAACGAGGAGTTCATACATTATTCAAAAGGACTGAACAGGTACTTTAAAGTGTTTGCTTTCAGACCTTGTGCGGGTTACCTGGCATCCATAGCCGAAGATGTGACCATGCAACGCAATATGGAAGAGCAGTTAAGGGAACAACGCCGTAAAGCACTCAATATTATCGAAGGCACCATTGCCGGCACCTGGGAGTGGAATATTAAAAGCGATCAGATACAGATCAATTCTTTCTGGAAAAAGCGCCTTGGCTATGAGCATAATGAACTTTGTGATCTAAACCGAAGTCAATGGGAACAATTGATTCATCCCGAAGAAAGGGAGGCGGTAGTTAATGTTGTTGATCGCTTTATTAATAAGGAAATCGACCATTTTGATGTGGAGTTTCAACAGCAACGAAAAGATGGCAGCTGGTTATGGGCCAATGCACGGGGTAAAATAGTTGAACACAACCTGCTGGGTAATCCGGCTTTGGTTGCAGGAACCTTAATTGATGTTTCAAAGAAAAAGCAACTGGAGCTTCAGCTACAGGAAAATGAACAGCGTTTGCAAACCATCTTTGATCATGCGCCTGCCACTATGTTTGTTGTTAATGGTAAAGGAAAAGTACTAAAAGTAAACCAGACGGCCATTGAGTGCAATGACTTTTCCGATGTACATGTTTCAAGCCTCAGAAAGGGTGATATTGTGCAATGTGCCAATGCCAGATCAAGCGTAGAAGGCTGTGGCACAACATCCTTTTGTGCCGATTGTGAACTGCGAACGTTTTTATTGCATACAATTAAACCCGACAGTCAAAAAACCTCACATGAAATTTCTTTGTTGGTCAATAGCCAGGGGAAACTGGAACGAAAATACTATTTAGCCTCGGCCTCGCTGTTATCAGACTATACAAAGGAAAACTATTTAGTGACCCTGGTTGACATTAGTGCACAAAAGAAAACGGAACATGCCCTTGAAGAGAGCAATGCCAGTTTTAAGCAATTGTCCGAACAATCCTCTGAAGGTATTATCATTCATAAGGGGGGTGTTATTGTCAACGCCAATGAGGCTATCTCAAATATTGTCGGTTACAGTAAGGAAGAAATGCATTTACGTGCAATAAAGGGAGGCGTGCCCGAAAAATACCATGGGCTGCTTGACGTATCTATATCTCAGGATGTAACGGATACCTTTGAAATAGAAATCATTCACAAAGATGGTTACCTGATTCCGGTTGAGGTTAAGTCGCGTTGGGTGTCACTTGAAGATAATGACTTGCGGGTGGCTACAATAAGAGATGTGAGAGAGAAGAAGCAATTACAGGAGAATATTGCGAAAGCGGCTATTAAGGCAGAGGAAAAAGAACGACAACGTTTGTCACAGGAGCTGCATGATGGATTGGGGCCTTTGTTATCAATGACAAAAATGCTGAATCAGGCCTATTTAAAGACGATCAATCCCATTCAGCGACGAAAACTAAGCAGTCAGTTAAATGCTAATATTGAAGCGGCACTCAAGCATAACTCTGAATTATCAAGAAACCTGTATCCTCAATTATTAAAGGATTTTGGCTTGGAATCTGCCGTTGAGCAAATGCTGAAGAATATTAAAATTGCATCGGGTATAAAGTGTTTCGGAGCGTTTAATATTAAGAGCCGTCTGCCCCAGGTCATTGAGTTTACTTTCTATCGTATCATTGCTGAATTGATCAATAATACCATTAAACATGCCAATGCCTCCTGTATCAATATTGAAGTTAACGAACAAGCCAATGTGGCTGTTTTAAGTTTTTATAACGATGGGCATGTCTTTGATTTCGATACGATTAAAGAGGGACGAAATGGTATGGGCCTATTTAATATCTATAACCGGGTCAAAGCCCTGAACGGTAATATTGCTTTTGAGGCAAAAAAAGAATTAGGTATATCCTATACAATTGAATTACCATTAAATTTAGATAACTTGAGTAATTAATTCACTCATTCTAAATAGTACCTGATAATGAAAAAAAGGATTAAGATAGCAGTTGTTGAAGACCAGGAATTATTTCGTAATGGTATTATTACTTTGCTGAATGGGCAGAGTAATATGGAAGTGGCCTTTGATTGTGGCAATGGCGAAGAATTTTTACAGCAATTAGCTAAAATTAAACCGGATATTGTGTTAATGGATATTTCAATGCCGGTGATGGATGGGAGCGAAGCAACACTGAAAGCTCTTGAGATGCATCCCGATTTGAAAATCATTGTATTATCTATGCTGGACCAAAAGAATTACTACGCCCGCATGATAAAATACGGTGTCAAAGGTTACATTAACAAAGATGTTAATTTAACAGACCTGTTTGATGCCATCGAAGAGGTGAATCAGGGTGGTCTGTACTTCTCCCAGGATATTATGCGTCAGCTCGTTTTGGATAAAGAAGTTGGTCAGGTACCAAATAATTACGACCTGACTGTTAATGAGTTGTCAGCCTTGGGTATGATCTGTACGGGACATACCAATAAAGAAATTGCCTTGAAAATGTGTTTAAGTATTAAAACCATTGAGAAATATCGAAATACACTGATCAAAAAAACCAGGGCACGTAATACTGCTCACCTGGTGATGAAAGCGATTAAAGAGGATCTGGTTTTGATTGAAGGGTAAAGCTAAGGCCTTTTGTAACCAAGGATGTTCCCTTTTGAAAGGCACAACTGCTTAACTATTACAAAGGAACCTGAATGAGTCGCACGAAGCCACTCAGAATGTAGTGATCATTTAAGTGGTTTTCAGCAAACGTAAATACTTCCAATTTAATAGATTCATAGTTAAAGGTTCATGATCAAATGAGGTTCATGAACCTTTTTTTTTAGGTAAACTCAAATGGCCTGTTGCTCCGCTGCTAATCAATTAGCAGGTAGTTTTTAAATTGTTATTTCGGCTTGGAGTAACCCAAAAGGGTTGGTGAAAAATACGCCTAAAGTCTTGCCAAGTCCATCCTATTTGGCGATAACGCTTAAGAGTTATGACCGTACTTTTGTAGAGAATTAAGGAGCATTAAGTCCAAACAAGTCTACTAAATCGGGATTTAAGAGGCTTCTGGAATAATCATAAGGATATAACACATTAGAATTCAGTAAATATGACAGACCAGCAGATCAAATCATATTTGACATTCCGTCTGAAAGGTGAGCTATTTGCCATAGGCGTTGATAAAGTATTGGAAATAATAGAGACGTCAGAAGATCATACCATCACTAACCTGCCAAAGGCTCCTGAGGCCGTTGAAGGAGTAGTTAACTTCAGAGGTAATGTGATTCCTGTGGTGAACACACGCCAGAAATTTGACCTTGATAATTATGAAGATCAGGAGCGTTTTGTTGTCATGGTATTGAACCTGAACCTTGGGGGCGAAGAACACATTGTAGGTGCCATGTCTGACAAAGTGGTCGATGTTATTGAGATCATGGAAAAGGATATCCAGCCGGTACCAGAAGTAGGTAAAGGTTATAACTCTGATTATGTATCGGGAGTGGTTTACCGCAACGAAGAATTTGTAATGGTACTCGACATTGAGGCGGCCATTGATTCTGATGAGATCATACAGATCAAAAATGAAGAGGAGGAAGAAATTGTTACAGATGAAGAGGCGATCAACGATTAATTGCTACCGGTTTTGAATCAGTTACATGTAGGTCGATGCTTTGTTTCTATTGCCTTTCTGTTGATAGGAGTGCAGCTATCGGCAGAACATATCAGCGCTAAAGCCGGTTTGATTTCTCAGGATGTGAAACATGGTACTGCTTTAAGTCGGCATAATCCTGTTTTACAGTTGGAAATAGAAGGTCATAGTCAAAAGTTCTCTGCGGGACTGTTTACCGGGTATGCCAGCAATGGAGAAGCCAGTCAGCTTGATCTGTATATAAGATATCAACCCATGGAGGCAATCATTTTAAAGCTGGCCAATGAGTATAGAATTGGTTACCAGGCGAGCCGGGTTTTTGATTTCGACGCTTCGAAAACAGGGCAGTTTATCAACCTGGAGGCCGATGTTTTATTGACCAGAAGTATTGGTTTTATGGCCGATGTTTATTTGTGGGAATATAACACTTTCAACAACACATCAATTAATACGTATTCAACTTACCTGGAATTGAATCATACAAGCTTCTTTGGAGAGAATACATTAAAATTTTTTGCAGGAGCAACGCCGGCACCAGGCTACTGGGCCAGGTCAGCTGCTTTTGTTAGCACGGGTTTTCAATGGACGAGAGACCTTAGTTTAAATAGCTATGGACTGCCTGTCTTTGCACAAATGGTATTGAATCCCGATTCAAAGCAATTATTTACCATTGTTGGCTTATCCATTACAAAATAGGAGAGAATAGCTATGGTGGCTCCTGCAGCCAGGGTTAATTAAGGATAGAGAATTGCTTGAATGAATAAACTATAACACTACCTGTTTAACTATAAATAATCAACAAATTTACAATTAACAATCAACGATCAATCAACACGATTATGAATCTAAAAATTACGCAAAAATTACTATTAGGTATTGCTGGCCAGGTTGTCTTTATTGGCTTGCTCATTATTTTTGCATTGATGTTTAATTCCAGGTTAAGTTCAATCCTGGATGGTACAAATGATGGTTTGGATAACCTGAATGAGATGGGGCAGTTAAATACTGAAATCATCAAATACCTGAATGAAGAAAAGTCCTTATCTGAATTAAAAGGCGATTTATCTTCTGCCAATCAAAATGCCGACGATAAAGAGTTATTGCTATTGGTTAATGGTATTGTTTCAGAACTGGAAAGGGTTGAGCAAAACCGAATAAGCAATGCCCGCATCGAAACAGACTATTATAATGCAACCAATGCGGCTAAGTCACAGTCCGATGGTTATATTGAAATAGTTACTGATCGTTTAATTGGAGAGACAACGAGAGCGGGAGTATCTTCTTTGGAACGTAATGTGCTGAAGGGTGCCAAAAGTGCCTCGGACCTGAACTTTCAGTTGCAATTGTTATTTGAAGAACTGAAAGATGATATCAGCACTAAAAATCAGCTCCTGGGTGTATTGGATCAGTTTAAAGCTAATGTAGCCAGGGATTATGAGGCATTAAGGAATACCAAATTTGTTGATATGGTGCTTCAGGCCGGTGAATCCAATAAAATATTGATGGACCTGGCGAATCGTTACATCGAAAACGTTGAGGAGATCAATGAGATCAAAGACAAGCTGGAAGGCGGGATGATACGATTTGAAGCCCGCGTGGGTGAAGAGAGCATGAATACAATGACGGATGCCTTTGGTGATTTACGCTCATCAATAACTACTTTGTTTACCATCCTTTTATTGATCTCTGTTGTATTGATCATTGTCAATTACGCAACCACGCGCTTAATGGGCTTTGTATTTAAACAATTGAACATTGACCTGCGTCGCATTGCCGATGGTGATTTAACCCTGACTATACCAGAAGGATTTGATACACGTAAAGATGAGATTGGTGATTTCGCCCGCTCTGTGGGAAGTATCTTAACCAATTTAACCAATATTGTTGGGTCTTTTAAAACCGGAGCCAATAACTTCAGAACAGCCAGTCAGCAGTTAAGCGCCAATGCCAATGAAATATCAAGCGGAGTAAATGAGCAGGCAGCATCAACTGAAGAAGTGAGCTCGTCAATGGAAGAGATGGCAGCCAATATTCAGCAGAATACAGAAAACGCTGATCAAACCCGTCAGATATCAAGAGAAACCAGCCAGGCAATGGAAGAGGTTTCTGTGGCCTCCGATGAAAGTGCTCATTCGGTTCGTAACATCAATTCACGCATTAAAGTGGTGGTTGATATTGCAGAAAAAACTGATCTGTTAGCCATCAATGCTGCTGTTGAGGCAGCACGTGCCGGTGATCAGGGTAAAGGATTTGCCGTGGTGGCAGCCGAAGTGCGTAAACTGGCAGAGAGAAGCCAGCTGGCAGCCCAGGAAATTGTGGAACTGACGCAGAAAGGAACACAAGCCACCGAGCAGTCCAACGAGCAATTGAAGGCCTTATTACCTAAAATCAGGAAAACGACTCAACTGGTGGAAGAAATTTCAACAGCCAGTCAGGAACAACAAGTCGGAGTAGGACAGGTAAACAATGCCATGCAGCAATTAAGTATGGTAACGCAAAAGCACTCATCAGCTGCCGAAGAAATGGCTGGTAGCTCTGAAGAGATGGCTCGCCAGGCGGTTGAGTTAAATGAAGTGACCAATTTCTTTAAGATGACAGAGAAGAGTAGTTTTGGAAATGGATTTCAGGCAAATGTGCAAAGGGAAATTGCAAGGCCTGAGATCAGAAAAACCAACCATCAGCCAGTGATTGATCTTGAACTTGATGAAAAAGCATTGGCAGATGAATATGTAAGTATTTAATATCGGTTATTTGTTGTAAAGAATGAGGCGCCTGTTATTTAGTGGGCGCCTTATTTATATCACGACATTCTGAATAGGTGAAATACTATACTGAAAATAGTAATTCTACCCTGGCAGACTTAGGTTTTTATATTTGAGCAAACACATCAGGAGCATTACTTTTGCTACTACCATAGAAAACCTGAAGACGATGTATTCGTTAGTTTAATTGATCTATCTGTTTGTTTAACTTGTTTTCCCGTATGATTAGATCCCCCTTATTCTAATCACATCCAGAGTTATTCAGATAGTAAAGAGGCTGTTCTCCATGAGCAGCCTCTTTCCCTTTTATCTTATTGGCACCTCGATAATTAAGACATAAGTATTCTCAATCGTTCCAAGGTCAAGCCTGATATTATTATACGAAAGCCACTCTTTGTTTGTCAGCCGATGTATAAATTAATCAAACATACTTTGTACTGTGGGGTTATTTTTATATATTGGATTAGATTAGTTTCTAACTACTATTGCTAATCGGGATTCCAACAGGGTGGTACTGGTAGGGCAGTGTCACCTTTTTACCAGAGCTTATAGCCTTTGTTCAATATTAAAAAAGGAGATGACCTTAATTGAGGTCATCTCCTTTTCCATTCAATACAATAGTATTCTGAGATTATGATAGTCTGAAAAATGAAATCATATTTCTGAGCTGAATGGCTTGTTTTTCCAGATCAAGGGCATGATTAGCCAATTCTTCCGATGAAGAGGCATTTGGTATGGGGTGTAACAATAATATGTCATTGTCCTAAAAAAGCCTTTAGCCGGCAATGGATGCATTTGTGGACCGGACGGGTTAAATCATGAAATGTCGCTCCATTACCTGCTAATGATATTACTATAATTAAAAGAGATTATTAAGGTATTATTCTATAGTAATACTGACTTCTGAACTGCAAATGTATACAGCCTGTCTTTAAAACTTATATGAAAAACTCATATTGAGGTAAAAACGGTACATTTGGGGGGTGTGTTATAGGGTTTTTATGTAGTTAAAGGCGTTCTCTTTTTTGGCAACTTTGTATTCTGAAAGTTGATGGGATAAGAGCTGGGATCTAAGATCTTGATCAATTCCATTTTAATAAACAGTGCTCTGAAGCAGGGTTTATATCTTAATGATAATTAGTAGCTTGTCCATGTCAGAATCAAAAGAGAAGGTTATCAATAATAAAGAGCAGTTCACAGTACTGCAAAAGCTGTTTTTCTGGACCTCGGGTGTCAACCTGGATATTTTGAGAAAAGTACCACTTGAAAAAAACAAGTTCTTCGGTATTGGGGGAACTATTTTTTTTACAGCAATGATGGCCGCCATGGCGGGAGGTTATGCCTGTTACACTGTGTTTCAATCCTACTTATTGGCCATGGTATTTGGCGTGTTTTGGGGAGCTCTTATTTTAAACCTTGATCGATACATCGTTTGTACCATTCACTTTTTTGATAAGGTCAATGCCCGAACCCTATTCTCAAGGGTGATGCCGCGTTTAGTTATGGCTGTATTCCTGGGAATCATAATTGCTGTTCCCCTGGAGTTGAAGTTATTTGAACGGGAAATTAACCTGACACTTCAGGAAGACAGGCTGGCTAAGCTGGCTCAGCAGGAAGGTAATGTGGATGCCTTATTTAGTGAGGAAAGGAAACGACTGCTGACAGAGCTGGATACCATAAAACAGCAAGAGATAGAGAGAAGGAGGAATATTAAAGCTTTGCAGCATCAAGTCAATATTGCTTACAAAATATATATGCAGGAGCTGGATGGCTCTGGAGGCTCCGGTAAAAAAGGTTCAGGCCCCATATACAAGGAAAAGAAAAAGGAATATGAACGATTAGAGCAACAGTTACTCAATTATGAGCAGGAGAACAGGAGTGAAGCTGTCAGGCAGCAAAAACGAGTTAGTGTTCTGGAGGATCGCTTAAGTGCCAATAAAAAGATGAAAGAGCAGCGATTGGCTCAATTTAAAGTCTCAATTGCTTCAAATAACGGACTGGCAGCGCGGATAATGGCATTGAGTCGGTTGAGTGAAGAAAACAGCTCCGTAATGATAGCCAAATGGCTGATCAGTTTATTGTTCATATTCATAGAGGTGGCTCCAATGTTGTTTAAGATGATAACACCCAAAGGACCGTATGAATATATGCTGCATCGCAAACAAACTGAAGTAGTCCTGGACGAGAAGTGGGAGCTCAAACAAATTGAATTGGTTTATCACAATAAGGAAAAGCTGTATGAGGCTAAAATGAAGAATGAATTGCAGGAAGCTTTAAAGGCTGTAAAAGTCGAAAAAAATAAGGATACAGATAATAGGGAGAGTGATCCGGAAGCAAGCAATGCTCAACTGTCAGTCGAAGAAAAGGATAAAATCAACCAAAAAGTATTGGTGTAAATCAGGATAATAGGGGGGTGGATAGTATTGATATGGCCACTATTTTTGTCAAATAACATTAAACCAGTGTAGCATGAGTTCCAATAAGATCCAATCATTTCTTACGTTTCAGTTGTCGGATGAGCTATTCGCAATTAGCGTGCATAAGGTACTAGAGATCATTGAGACCGATGAAGAACATACCATTACGCCTTTACCAAAGGCTCCTCCTACTGTTTCAGGTGTTATTAACTTCAGGGGTAATGTAATACCTGTTATTGATACGCGTATGAAGTTCGATATGCCTGCGTACAAAGAGGGGGAGCGATTTGTTGTAATGGTTTTAAACCTTCAGATAGGCGACGAGAAACATCTTGTTGGATGCAAAACAGATAAGGTGGTTGATGTTATTGAAATTGATTCAGAGCTTGTCGAGGATGTGCCAGCGATTGCAAAAGGATACAATTCCGAATTTATTGATGGTGTGGTAAACAGGAATAGTCGCTTTGTAATGCTATTAAACCTGGAAGAAGCAATTGGATCTGAAGATATTGTTTCACTGAAAAAGGACGAAACAGAAGTAGAGGAGTTTACCGATGATATAGCTGCAGATAATTATTAGTTGTGATTTGATAAATAAAAAGGGGGGTGCTGCGGTTAAGATAATTACTCTCCCTTTTTTTTACCAGTATAAGAAAATGAGTAGAAGTTGGGAAATATAATTTGGGTAAGTTGAATTGTGATAACCGGAGGGAAAGGGGTTCGCTGATCCTCCGGTTACTTTTTAAAACGTATAAACGCGAAGTCTTTTAATATATTATTTCTTTTACAAAAAACGGGTTAGCATCAGAGCAAGCCCGTTTTTTTTTGAATGATATCTAAGTTGTTTTTATAATAAATGGAATGCATAGGATTATAAGCTCGGAATCAATAAGAACCAAGCATTCTTAATGATGTCAGAACAATGCATCAATTTAACGGATTATTCCTTCGGAATGGAACACAAATGCTGTAAACAGCAGTTGTTCTTCGACGCACTTGTGTTCCATGCACACGCTGGCGAGGATTTGTAATCCGTGCCTTTATTAATACTTCGACCCAACCCCTGGGTATGAGCCCTAATTCCACCCTTATGGGGGGGCTAAACGGGTATATAGGGTTATAACTTCAAAGGCTTATATAACGTTTAGTGTATAAAGTGTATAACTGATTTTATATGCTTGTTTTTTAAGCCTAAAGAAAAATTATTTAACTATGATGTGGAAAAATATTAAGCTGGGAAAAAAGTTCTTTTTCTCATTTGGAGTTATCGTTGCCTTGTTGATAGGTGCTTCAATTTGGTCAATATCTGGTATTAACATGATCGTCAAGGATGCGGATCAGGTGATTGCTGGTAATAAACTCAGGGCAGAACTTGATGAGCGTTATGTTGATCATTTATTATGGGCGCAGGACGTTAGTTCATTATTGACAGATGCCCATGTTCATGAACTGCATGTGCAAACCGACCATCACCAGTGTAAATTTGGTAAATGGTATTACGGTGAGGGAAGGAAAAATGCCGAGGCGCTGACTCCTGAACTTAAACATTTGTTCGATGAATTTGAAGAACCACATATCAAACTGCATCAATCAGCCATTAAGATCAATGAAGTCTTCGAACAGATGGACTGGCAGATGGCCGTTAGTTTAACAGAAGCTCAACTGTCACATGTTAACTGGATGAACCAGGTCAAAGAGGATATTTTCATTAATAACAGCCAAACCATCGCTGTAGAGAAAAATCCGGCACACTGTCAATTTGGTAAATGGTTAAATTCTGATGAATTCAACAAGTTTATGCAGGATAATCCCCATTTTAAATCAACGGTTGATGAAATTATTGTTGCGCACAACCAACTGCATCATTCAGTCAATGAAGCCGAGAGTTACCAGAGAAATGGACAAAACAGGCTTGCCAAGGAATATTTCAATGGCACAATAGCCGGCAACACACGCGATGTCTTAAGTCGCCTGGCCATGTTCAACGAACAAATAGCACAAGGCTTAAGTGGTATGCAAACGGCCAATGCTATTTATAACGATGAAACAAAGGTCCACCTTAAGAAAATGGGTGAATTGTTTCATAAGATAGCGGAGGAATCAAAAAAATATATCATGACCGATGAAGTCATGAAGAAAGAGGCCTTTATCACCAGGAATGGAATAATAATGGCAAGTATCATCATTGTAGTACTGGCAGTAATCCTGGCCTGGTTCATTACCAACAGCATCGTTACTCCTCTGAAAACATCAGTGGATTTTGCCAAAAAAGTAGCAGAAGGAGATTTGACTGCTAAGGTGGATATCGATCAGGAAGATGAAGTAGGGGAATTGGCAGGTAGTTTAAAGACGATGGTTCTGCACCTGCGTGATATAGTTGCAAATATTAAAAATGGAGCCGCTAATATTGCCCAGGCGAGTTCCCAGTTGAGTTCGGGCTCACAACAAATCTCGTCGGGAGTCAGTGAACAGGCTGCCGGAGCTGAAGAAGTATCATCGTCAATGGAAGAGATGACAGCCAATATTCAGCAAAACACCGATAATGCCTTGCAAACGAGAAATATGGCCGTTAATGCCTCCAATGCCATGGAACAGGTGGCAGCAGCATCAAATGACAGCATGAAAGCCGTACAGGATATTGTCAAGAAGATCAGTGTTGTTGTAGAAATAGCCGAAAAAACAGACCTGTTGGCCATTAATGCCGCTGTAGAAGCTGCCCGTGCCGGTGATGAAGGACGTGGTTTTGCAGTAGTTGCTGCTGAGGTGCGAAAGCTGGCCGAGCGAAGCCAGCTGGCAGCCAATGAAATTGTTGAGTTGGCGCAGAATGGTCTTGTTATGACAGAAGAGTCGACTAAAATGCTCAATGATATTTTACCTGATATCCAGAAGACATCTCAATTAGTGGATGAAATAGCATCTGCAGGAAGGGAGCAGGAAACAGGAGCCAACCAGGTGAACGCGGCTATACAGCAGTTGAATCAGATCACCCAGCAAAATGCCTCCTCTTCAGAGGAAATGGCAGGCAGCTCAGAGGAGCTGGCCAAGCAGGCTGAAGAATTGGAGCAAGTAACAGAATTCTTTACGGTAGAGAACAAACGTAATAAACAAAAATTCAGCATCGGTACCAATGGCAATTCTCACAATATGGCCTCACCATCAGGTAAAAATGGCACTGAACTGATTCAAAAGCCTGTGTTTAACCTGTCACTGGATGAAGATGACAGTGATTATGGTTCATTCTAAAGAACAACATGTTACATCTCTCCGGGGAACTGTTTCATAACTGAGGTGTACATAATTATAAGTTTCACGTAAAGGTCGCTAAGCATATGGTGTATTATTCACTGCTTGGCGACCTTTGTGATTTTTCTCTTTCGCGTTCTTTGCGACAAATATCTTTTAGGGGGGATAGCTTCAGTTCTATGGCACTCACCATCGATAATCTTCAATGCCGGTTTCGGTATTTTTTCGATATACCTTTGAACCTTGTTCGTAACAATCCTGATCCCGCTTCGGTATTTCTTCGGAAGCTCTTCGGTATTTCTTCGGTAATTGTTCGCTTACGCGCGTAGCCGAACAATTACCGAAGAATTACCGAACAAGGCTCGAAAAAGACCCGAAACTGACCCCAAAATGACCCGAAACAAGGCCAAATGACCTCAAAAATGACCTGAAAACGCTCTTTTTTGGGTATTTTCGAACAAAAAGCCTGTTTTCTCTAACGTTTTAAGCTTAGTACTTTGGGGGTAAAATGGCTTGTTTTGCACTTAAGGTGCATGTATTGAGAGGTTTATGGTTTTTGTCAAATTACAATGCATGCATTGTAATTGACCCGGGCTATTGGGCTTTGTATGTTTGTGTAAAGTTTCACTGTGTCAATCATTAAAACGCGATAATTATGAAATTCATTACCACAGCAATGAGAAAGGAGCATAAGAGCGCCATCGATCAGTATCTGTTTTGGTTCACATTACAACAGTACCAACACTCCTTATTGAATATTTTCAGGTGCAGATAAAGCAGGGTAACGTCACTGTTTGTGAATAGTTAAATAGTAGGATGTGTTCACGAAATACATGACGATAATCACCCTGCAACTACGGTTCCCTCTTGCTTTAAATGTATTATATTTACTTTTGTATTAAAGGTTATTACTCAACTCAGAATGAAAAATATAAACATACTATAATGAAAAAGTTTTTAGTCCTGTCCACACTCTTTCTATTCGTTTTTGCATCATATGCGCAAGAGAAGAAACCATTGACCTATGATGATATTCTGAAGTGGAACAGAATAACCCAAAGATTAATTTCCAATGATGGAAATTATATTGCTTATAAAGCTGAACCATGGAAGGGGGATGCTGTTTTAAAAATTATTGATAAGCATGGCGCTGAACAAAGCTCGATTATTGGAGGAAATAATGCCATCATCAGTAATAATTCAAGATATGTAGCTTTTACAATTCAGCCTGAAGAAGATCAGGTAAGAAAGCTAAAGTTGAAAAAAACGGATAAGGATGAGATGCCGCTTAATAAGCTAGGTATCTATAACATAAAAACTAAAGAATTAGATACAGTTAAAAACTTAAAATCCTTCAAACTACCTAAGCAATGGGATGGTTTTATTGCCTATCAAACCAAAACTGAATTAGTTAAGGATACCTTGAGAAATGATGATGAGAAGGTAAAGAAAGAATCAAAGGAAAACGGCTATATGCTGAATATCAGACATCTGCTTAGCGGGGAAGTTATTCAGATTCCCTACGTAACGGATTATACTTTCGCTAAAAATAAGGAAGTGATAGCTTTTGTATCTACAGGTAATGACAATGATGTGGAACCAGGCGTCTATTATTACAATTTGTTGGATGCTGATAAAACCGCCGTCCTGCCTGGAAAAGGAACATACAAACAACTGACTATAAACAGAACAGGTAGTAGATTGGCATTTTTAGCTGATACGACCAACAATAAAAAGCCGGCTTATCACCTGTATTTATGGGATCAAAATGATGGTTTGAAGGACTTGGCATCGACACATACAATAGGTATTGAAGAGGGATGGGAGATCAGTGAGAATGGGACATTGAAAATTGCTGATAAAACCCAACGCCTTTATTTTGGTATTGCGCCTGTTAAACCTGAAAAAGATACTACGAAGCTTGATGAAGAGATTCCTGAACTTGATGTTTGGCACTGGAACGAACCCATATTACATACGGAGCAGTTAAACACTAAGAAAGACGATTTAAAAAAGTCATATCTGGCAGTTTATCACCTGGAAAATAATAAAATAGTTCAGTTAGGGCGAAAATCATATTCTGATATAGAATTGATCAACGAAGGTAATGCCGATTACATGTTAGCCTATTCTAACCTGCCTTATGCAGTGCAACGAATGTGGGAAGGCTATCCAGAGCATAACGATTTCTACCTGATCAATATTAATACCGGCGATCGGGAGATGTTTAAACAGAATGTCAGGGCTTATCCAAATGCGTCCCCAAATGGTAAATATATATACTGGTATAATGCCATGGATACAACCTGGAATACCTTTAATATCAGCAAGCGTAAAGCCTATAAAATAAGCACCCCGGGTGTGATACAATGTGCTGATGAAATAAACGATATTCCAAACCCGGCAAGTAGTTACGGCACTGGTGGTTGGTTAAAAAATGACGAAGCACTGTTACTTTACGACCGGTTTGATATCTGGAAAGTGGATCCTGAAAACAAAGCAGAGCCTTTAAATATTACTGTTGATGGCAGGAGATCTGGAACAAGGTATCGATTGATTGACTATGATAAAGACTATTACGGTTTTATTAAGGAAGAGTATAAAGGTGTTGATGTTTCCAAAGGCCTTTATTTAATTGGGCATAATGAAGTTTCAAGGGAGGATGGATTTTATAAAATTGACATTCATAACAAAAAATCGCCCAAGGTGCTCTTAAGGGGTAAATTCAGGTTAAGCGCACCGATCAGGGCTAAAGATGCCAATGTTTTGGTTTATACAAAAGAGGATTTCCAGGAGTATCCAAACCTTTCAGTTACTGAAAATGACTATAAAAAATCTCACATTGTAAGTGACGTCAATCCACAGCAGAAAGAGTTTTTGTGGGGTACAAAGGAACTATACACCTGGACATCACTTGACGGACAAAAGCTTGAAGGTTTATTGGTAAAACCAGCCAATTTTGATCCTGACAAAAAGTATCCTCTGATCGTCAATTTCTATGAGAAATCGTCGCAACGATTATACGATCACCAAATACCTGAAGCACATCGTTCAACCATTGATTATCATTATTATGCAAGTCATGATTATGTGATTTTTAATCCAGATGTATATTATAAAGAAGGATATCCGGGAGAATCGGCTTTTAACTGTGTGATGCCGGGTATTTCCAAATTAATATCGGAAGGGTTTATTGATGAAAAGGCCATAGCCGCCCAGGGACATAGCTGGGGTGGGTACCAGGTAGCTTATCTGGCAACCAGAACAAATATGTTCGCTGCCATTGAATCAGGTGCTCCGGTTGTAAACATGTTCAGTGCATATGGTGGAATAAGACTATGGACAGGAAGGAACCGTTCTTTCCAATACGAGCACACACAAAGTAGAATTGGCAAATCCATTTGGGAATCACCACTACGGTACCTTGAAAATTCACCATTATTTACTGTTGATAAGATTACAACTCCTATGTTGATCATGCACAATGAAGATTATGGTGCTGTTCCGTTTAGCCAGGGTGTTGAGTTCTTTATTGCATTAAGAAGGTTAAAGAAACAAGCCTGGTTATTAAATTATAACGATGCTGATCATTGGCCAACACTTGTGCGAGACAAGTATGATTTCCAAATACGATTGGCTCAGTTTTTTGACCATTACCTGAAAGGAGAACCTATGCCAAAATGGATGGAAGAGGGGATTCCAGCCGTGGATAAAGGGTTTGATCTGGGATATTAGAGTACAATTATAGCTTTAAAAATAAACGCGCAGGTCGGTTTGATCTGCGCTTTTTTTGTGCTTGTGGCTTGTGTGATTCTTTGCTTGAGGAGAGTTTCAATGCCGGTATTAATGGCAAAATAGCCTGCTTTCATAAAAATATTTCGATTTTTAAAAGTAAAGATTTACATTTGCAGCACTAAAACTATTTGATGATTAAGAATATTCTGGTTCGTGTTAAGTAAATAATCATTGTCGTTGCGACTGTGATTATCCATTTGTACTCAGGCAATTTCTTGCTGGAGTTATTTCTATATAAGTATTTCAAGTATTTATGTTGGTAAAATTGCTGTACTCAAATAGCAATTAGACTTAACGCTATTGCAATGTCACGTAATAAAATTATTCATAATAATCCTATGGAGTCATTTATCTGTGCCTCTTGTGGAAAAGCTGTTCCTCCTGTAGAGTTTGGAGGAAAACAAAGAAACCATTGTCCACACTGCCTGTGCAGTATACATGTGGATATAACACCCGGCGACCGGCGAGCAAGTTGCAGGGGTATAATGCAGGCTATTAGCATTTACGTTCAACAAAACAAAGAATGGTCGATCATTCATCGATGCACCAAGTGTCACACCATCAAGCTAAACAGAATTGCAGCTGATGACAACGAGTTGCTATTATTGACAATGGCTGCTGAGCCATTGATGTCGTTACCATTCCCATCTAAAACAATGATCTCAACCTTGCATAAGTTGAGTTTGGAGAAAGGAGCAGAAGATGTGTACAAGTAAATTGATAGGACGCATTGTTGAAAAACAATACAATACATACAAGGTACAAACAGAAACAGGTCTTGAAAAAGCCCACTTGAAAGGAAAGAATTTTCAGACGATTCAACGCAAACGTGAATTTCCGTGTGTTGGCGACTGGGTTGTGCTGAAAGAGTGCGACGGGACCTTACAAATTGAAAAGGTACTGGAAAGAAGGACGCAGATAAGCCGGCAATGGGCAGGTAATACGACCGAAGAGCAAGTAATAGCCTCTAACATTGATTATGTAGTCATTGTTTTAGGACTGGATGGTGGGCGTAACTACTCCGACAGGCTGTTGGAAAGGTTAACCACTGTTGCCTGGAATAGTGGTGCCACACCTTTGGTTGTCCTCAATAAGGCCGACCTTAATGATGAAGCGGAGTATATAAAGTTTCAGGCCGAAACCATTGCTCCCGGCGTTGATATTATAGCTACAAGTGTTGAAGATGGAACTGGCATTGATGCGCTTACAAGCTATTTATCAAGTGGCAAAGTGGCTGTTTTTATTGGTCCGTCTGGAGTTGGTAAATCAACCCTAACAAACGCCTTGCTGAAAAAAGAGGTGCAAAAAACCAATGCGATAAGGCAAAAAGACAAGAGGGGTCGACACACCACTTCCACATCGTTTATGTTTGAGCTGGAGAGTGGCGGTCATATTATTGATTCGCCGGGCTTAAGGGAAGTACAAGCGTGGGCTGAGGAGCAGGACCTTGATGACACCTTTAGTGAAATCGCTGAGTTGGCACAGGATTGCAGGTTTAGTGACTGTAAACATGAGGGAGAGCCGGGCTGTGCTGTTCAGGCTGGACTGGAAAAGGGTATGATAAGTCCCGAACGTTACGACAGCTACCTGCATTTAAAGAAAGAACTGGCTTTTTTAAACAGGCGAAAAGCAGAGAAAAACAGTCATGTTGAACGGCAATTTGAAAAGCAATTTAGCAAAATGGTTAAAAGGGAAATGAGTAAAAAACAAGAATTGAAGAAGTACTAGCATAACACAATATGACTATTACAGATACTATAAACAAGGGATCAAAGAATTGCAGCTAAAAGCGGTTGATCCGGGACCCGGTTGGCGAATGCTGCGGGTTAATAGTTTGAGCGTGTTGTTTAGCGAATGGTAATGAAATGATCATTTGGAAAGCATCAGGCAGAAAACCTTATTATAGACCCGGCTGACTCAATTGTTCGGCTGGGTTTTATGGTGGTTAACCATTGCAATGGGGGAGCGGGGCTTTAATCAAGAGAATTAAGGCGCGAATGAATCTTACTTACTTTTGAATTAATCATCAAACCTTAAAATAGAGTCCCGCAATTTTACATTTTATACAGACTGCGTTTTGGGGTAAGTTGACATCGCAATTTAGTCATGTAATGTAAATAGGCAGATAGTACTGTGAAATGTGTTATTATTCTGGTATTTTTAACCGATCATACAATCTTTTATTAAAAAGAAAATGCAAGCTTATCAGCATCAATTAAATGTCAGTGATTGTTTCAGTCCGATATATTGAACTTGTTTAAACATCGAAACGTTAGACAGATAAATTATTTATGAACAAACTATATACGATACTACTTATTGCATTGACTACAATCAGTGTAAATGCCGGTAATACAACAGTTTCGGGCAGACAGATATTGGTGGATGGTCAACCTTACCTGATAAAAGGCATATGCTATAACCCTGTATCTAAGGGTAGTTCAACAAGGAGCTGGCAGACATTGACCCGTGATCTGGCTTTAATGAAGGAGGCAGGTGTAAATACTATTAGGGTATATTCCCCGATTAGTGAAGAAGAAGTATTAAATGAAATAGATGAAGCAGGCATTAAGGTTATTGTTGGTTTTGGCTATAATATGAATGGCTATTACGACCTGGCATCGGGATCATTTATTGATTACATAAAAAAATATAAAAATCATAATGCCATCTTATTCTGGGAATTTGGCAATGAATATAATTACCATCCTGAGTGGTTTGACGGTAATATTAACAACTGGTACAGTGCGCTCAATAATGCTGCAGCAGAAGCACACAAAGAAGATAGCGACCATCCAGTTGCAACAGCACATGGTGAGCTTCCAACTGATACGGTTCTAAACCATTGTCCAAACGTTGATGTTTGGGGCATGAATATTTACAGGTGGGATAAACCAGGAAATCTGTTCAACGATTGGGCCAGGCTTAGCACGCTGCCCATGTATTTGTCAGAAGCCGGTGCTGATAGCTATATGACAGTCGCTAAGAACGCGTATGCCCAGGGAGAGAATGAACAAGCTCAAGCTGATGCAACCTATAAAATCTTACAATCAATCTTCAAGAATCTAACAGTTTGTTCAGGTGTTACTCTATTTGAGTTTTCTGATGAATGGTGGAAGGCAGGTAATCCATCGGTTCAGAATCCCGGTGGATGGGCACCTAACAGTAGCGGCGTTCCATACGATGGAACACCTAATGAAGAGTACTGGGGCATTGTAGACATTGAGCGGAATAAAAAGAAAGCTTTTGAGGTGGTGAAAGAAAAATATAACTCTATTGCTACAGGTTTAAAATAAGGGCCTCTGATCAATGTTTTATTTTCAATCCCCGCCTCTGTTTCGGTCCTGAATGATGCAAGATTAGCACGCAGCATAAGCTGCCGTATCATGCGACCAATGTTAAAGCCTCCCCAAACTCACGATCAACGATACCTTAAACCAGTTTCAGGAAATCAAAACATCGATATATTCATAGAATTGTTTGACTTTATATCAGTTAAGAAAAGTCAAACAATTCTATGAAATAGTATAACGTGGAAGCATGAATGCTGAAGTTATGCTAAGTTAATTTACCAGATGGTCAAAGCCCATTTCATTTAACCACTGTGGGTTGAAAATCTTGCTCAGGTATTTAAAGCCACTATCTGGCAAAACAGTTACAATTTTCGCAGGAGCTTCCATTCTTTTTGCAATTTCAAGAGCAGCCCAGACATTACCTCCACCTGAACCACCTGCCATCAGACCTTCCTCGCGGGCAAGCCGGTGCACCATAGCTATAGCTTTCTCATCATTAAATGCAATCGCTTCATCTACAATGTCAAAATTCATGGTTGAGCAGAGTTTAGTCTTACCGGCTCCTTCCACTTGAAATGACTCAATATAGGACATATAATCTTCTTTGCCGTCCAGGTATGGTTTGTAAACTGAGCCTACCGGATCTGCCAGGATAGCTTTAATATCAGGATTATTTTCTTTTAAACGTCTTGCAACACCCGACAATGTACCGCCGGTGGATGCTGTAGCCACAAAAACATCAATATCCCCATTCATATCATCCCATATTTCCTTTCCTAAGGTCATATAATGAGCTTCAGGATTATAAATGTTGTTATATTGATCAATGTGAAAGTAGTCTTCACTTTCACTGGCCTTTAATGCGGGAAATTTTCCGTATGTCAGCTCAGGCTTTACAATAACTTCCGCACCGTATGATTTAATAATCGCAATTTTCTCCTCACTGCATTTATCAGGAACAAAAATAATGGATTTCAGTCCCATGGTGGAAGCAATCATTGCAACAGAGGCGCCGGTATTACCTGAACTTCCCTCAACAATTGTCGTGTTTTTATTGATTTTCCCTTCCTCAACACCTTTCTGAATCATATATGCAATAATTCGGTCTTTCATACTTCCCGTAGGGTTCATGTACTCAAGTTTTGCATGTATCTCAACGCCAGGTTTAGGATCAAGTGTTTTTAGATGCACCATTGGAGTGCTACCTATTAGATTTAAGGTTTCTATTTTTGACATAGCAGTTCTTTTCTGGATTTTTTAATAGGCCTTAAAAATATAATATACATCGGGATATACCATAAATTTATTAAGAGAAGTTGTTTAAAGTTATATTGAAAATCTGTAAGTAATATCTTGATTTCTTTGACTTCTGCTAATTTTATATTCAGTAGTATAAGGCTATGCAGTTAAAAATTGAGCTTTGTCACTAAAAACACTTATTAATGATACCCCTTTTCTTAATCTATCAACTCATCTTCTCCTTTAATCAATAGTTTAATATAATTTATCAATACAATACTTGTTATATTAACAGAATAATTAATTTTGCCCCTGCTAATCGGAAATAGCCACCCCAGGGGGAGAATCATTTTAGGGGTGGAGTCATAGAGGAATTTTATTGGAAATACGCGTTAATTTGCGGAATTAGGCCGCGCGATAATTGTTTCGTCATGTTATTTGATAATCGCAAATATCTGATGTAACAAATAGAATAGTTATTGCCTGCTGTTCATATATTATTTAACGAAATAAAAACAGATGCGAATAATATCCATTAGAAAGCTTGATGGCTATAAATAATTAATAAACTTAAATACTAACACGTTCATTGGCAGCATTAAGGTCAAGCAAAAGGCAAGCTGCAATGTTTTAAACATTTTTTGCATATGAAACAAATTTACTTATTAATTTTATTTCTAACCTGTTCATTGGGGATAGAAGCAAAATACACTTTAACAATTGATGATGTAGACTTTGATGCTGCTACCGGTACCATAACAAAATACTATGATACCGGAGAGTTTCTTATTGAAATTCCAGGTAGTTTTAACGGAGTACAAGTTAAATCAATCGGGGAAAATGCTTTTGTTATTGCAGATTCGAGGATTTTATTGGGGGTTGATTTTCCAAATTCAATAACTTCAATTGGCGCAGGTGCATTTCAAAATAATTATAATCTACAGTATATTACTTTACCAACTTCTTTAACCACTATCGGAGCGTCTGCTTTTTATCGTACAGGTATAAGAAGTCTTACCATACCTAATTCTGTTGTTTCAATTGGCAATTATGCTTTTGGACATAGCAATTTAAGTAGTGTTACTCTTAGTAATTCTATTACTGAAATTGGCGACGGTGTTTTTACTTTTAATCACTTAACCAGTGTTACCATTCCAGCTTTAGTGAATAGGATTGGAAGTCATGCATTTTCAGCAAATGAGTTAACTGGTATAACCATCCCCAATACGGTGACTTTCATTGGGGAATGGGCATTTTATGGCAATAAATTAACCAGTGTCACCATTCCTTCTTCAATAACGACTATTGAGGAAGCTGTGTTTCATAGCAATGATCTTACTGATGCATCCATTCCCAATACAGTAACGTCTATCGGGGATAAGGCATTTTATAGCAATAATTTTAGTCAATTTACTATTCCCAATTCGGTATCGTCTATTGGATTTCAGGCATTTGATTATAATGATAATCTAACTGTCATAAATTTGCCAACAGATGTTTTAGGTTATAAAAATGAAGTATGGAAGGATAATCATAACAGATCGGTTACAGAAATTACGGAGTTCTATGCTAGTTACGCTGTATATGGTGATAATGTGGCAATACACACTGTAACTTTTGTTGATTATGATGACTCTTTGATTGAATCTGTAAAGGTCGAGGAAGGGGCCTCTGCGGTTGCTCCAGAAGACCCGGTACGTACCAATTTTGCTTTCATTGGCTGGGATACAAATTATGATGAAGTTGTTGCAGATATGGTAGTGAAAGCCATGTATGAATCCGGTTATTCGGTTGTTTTTAAAGACTGGGATGGCATTATACTAAAAAGAGAAGGTGTTGCACATGGTTCATCAGCCACAGCACCAACTAATCCAAGCCGCACCGGTTATGACTTTACCGGTTGGGATGTGGCTTTTGATAATGTAACCTCAGCATTGACCGTAATGGCTCAATACACTATTAAATCCTATGCTGTACGGTTCGAAGATTGGGATGGCGGCGAGCTTAAGACAGAAACAGTGAATCATGGTTCATCAGCCACAGCGCCGGCTAATCCAAGTCGCACCGGTTATGACTTTACCGGCTGGGATGTGGCTTTTGATAATGTGACCTCAGCATTGACCGTAATGGCTCAATACACTATTAAATCCTATGCTGTACGATTCGAAGATTGGGATGGCGGCGAGCTTAAGACAGAAACAGTGAATCATGGTTCATCAGCCACAGCGCCGGCTAATCCAAGCCGCACCGGTTATGACTTTACCGGTTGGGATGTGGCTTTTGATAATGTAACCTCAGCATTGACCGTAATGGCTCAATACACTATTAAATCCTATGCTGTACGATTCGAAGATTGGGATGGCGGCGAGCTTAAGACAGAAACAGTGAATCATGGTTCATCAGCCACAGCACCGGCTAATCCAAGCCGCACCGGTTATGACTTTACCGGTTGGGATGTGGCTTTTGATAATGTAACCTCAGCATTGACCGTAATGGCTCAATACACTATTAAATCCTATGCTGTACGATTCGAGGATTGGGATGGCGGCGAGCTTAAGGCAGAAACAGTGAATCATGGTTCATCAGCCACAGCACCTGCTAATCCAAGCCGCACCGGTTATGACTTTACCGGTTGGGATGTGGCTTTTGATAATGTGACCTCAGCATTGACCGTAAGGGCTCAATACACTATTATATCCTATGCTGTACGATTCGAGGATTGGGATGGCGGCGAGCTTAAGACAGAAACAGTGAATCATGGTTCATCAGCCACAGCACCGGCTAATCCAAGTCGCACCGGTTATGACTTTACCGGCTGGGATGTGGCTTTTGATAATGTGACCTCAGCATTGACCGTAAGGGCTCAATACACTATTAAATCCTATGCTGTACGATTCGAGGATTGGGATGGCGGCGAGCTTAAGGCAGAAACAGTGAATCATGGTTCATCAGCCACAGCACCTGCTAATCCAAGCCGCACCGGTTATGACTTTACCGGTTGGGATGTGGCTTTTGATAATGTGACCTCAGCATTGACCGTAAGGGCTCAATACACTATTAAATCCTATGC
>NZ_JBNGPA010000029.1:0-3017 GCF_050589845.1 Carboxylicivirga agarovorans
GTGAATCATGGTTCATCAGCCACAGCACCTGCTAATCCAAGCCGCACCGGTTATGACTTTACCGGTTGGGATGTGGCTTTTGATAATGTGACCTCAGCATTGACCGTAAGGGCTCAATACACTATTAAATCCTATGCTGTACGATTCGAAGATTGGGATGGCGGCGAGCTCAAGACAGAAACAGTAAATCATGGTTCATCAGCCACAGCACCTGCTAATCCAAGCCGCACCGGTTATGACTTTACAGGCTGGGATATAGCTTTTGATAATGTAACAAGCAATTTAACTGTTACGGCGCAATATGGCATAGCTAACAACATTTTGAAAGCAGAAAAGGAACAGTTTCAAATATATCCAAATCCAGCAACAACTTACTTTATTGTTAAAGGAGCAGGTGGACAAACATTAAGTATCTATAATGCGTCTGGTATCTTGATCAAACAAATGACGGATATTGGCGAAGAACAGACCGTCGAAGTAGGAAATCTTCCCAAGGGAATTTATATTGTAAAAGTTGGGTTGGGTGTGCGTAGAATTCTTAAGAATTAGTTTGTTTATAACAGGCATAATAAGCGAGTAGATACTTGAACGGAACCAACTCATGACTAAGGGTGTCGTTAACACACGATACCCTTAGTTTTGAGAAAAACCATTTAAAGAACTCACCAGATCAAATGTATGTAAGACAAAGCTGAAATATTAATTGATAGAAACAGGATTAGTATTATTACTGAATAAAGGGAATTCAAAAATTATTTGGAGAAATTCTCTCACCAAATACTTATTCTATCAAACTCAAATAAACCAAATTAGATAATTTCTATCCACATAACACCCTATACATGATCTGTATGTATAAGGACATAAAAAGAGGCTGAGAAAATCAGCCTCTTTTTTACAAGCGCTCATTAAGAGAAAAAGTTTCATTACAGAATAGCTGCCAATTCGCTTAATAAGCTACCTATCTATCCCTGTTTCTTCCTTAAATACACGTATGTTTATGCTTAGCTTGTTTTGACCTCTTTACAAAACCATTGGGTAATGCCCATGGACCTTTTTAAGGCTCAGTACCACGATTGATTACCTGAGCTTGGAAGTAGGTCAATGAAATTTCTGATGAAGGGATACGTGATTAGATATTCTCACATAAGAGAATTAAGTGACCCATAGTCGGCATAGAACATTGTGGTTAGTGTAGTCTGGCGCTATATGTTATCATTGACAGAGCGAGGATCAGCGAACGACTAATTCTACGTCAGTTACCCAAAGGAGTTTAAGCACAGTATTAAGAAAACAAAAGCCAGAGGCCATCAAGCAATAGCATATTTATTAAGCATAAATGTAAATTATATATACTTATTGACACAGGTGTCAGGAGTAGAACGTTAAATAACCTGAAAGTTATAGGTATAAAATCAGATGACGAACTCAAGTACTTAATGTATCTATACAATTAGCAGCCCGGTATTAATGTTATAGAAGGACAAAAAGGGTCAGGTTTAGCCTTGTTAGTGTTCTGTGTATTGAAAAGTATAGGGTATAAGCCTGTATTGGTATGTAATTAACGCATATATGTTGAGACACACCTTTGTCACCCACCTGCATGACTCATGGATGGATCTCCGGAATACACAAAAGTTAGCCGGGCATTTGAACACCAAGACGACAGAGTTATGTGCCTATATATCAAAAGAGATATTAGTAAATTAAAAAGTCCGCTGGATGACTTGGATGTCTAAAAAAATATAGCTTTTTTTATGATGAGTAAAGCCTTCATGTCATCCTTCATTTGAAAAGCTGGGGCGATGAGCATCCTGAAAGTGTAGTTTAAAGAGATAATAAGATAGGTGTCGTTGGATACAAAATCAGAATACCAGAGGCTTGATGTGCAGTATTGATACATTCAGTATAGATTAAAGCTTACACATTATTGTGACTGAGGAGGCGAAGCTGTATGTTGCAAAAATATATAGTATATATGAAATAGTCATACCATATATCGCCCACTGGCTATATGTAATATATAAAGCATAGTGCCGTATATTGGCGAGTTAGGGCTCATTCAACCATGTGCCTTTACGAACATTCCTCTACATAATGGCAGAACAATAATCTCATTTTTTAAAACAGAGTTTTATTACGATACTATATGAATAATAGAAGTATTAAAGAATTTCTTGAAAATCTTACAGATATAGAGCTCGCAAAACTCTATAAAACAAAATTCAAATCATACTTAAAAGAAAGCCAAGAACTAGTTCTTGAGGAAATTCGCAAGAGAGATCTTACTGAGTTAAATCTTGAAGTTCTTTCAAGAAGAAAAAATAATAAGACTAAACAAAAAGTATACTGTTCAGATTGCAATAGTACTAAGCTTGATATATTAGAAAGAACAGCGAGGCAAGCTTTAGATGAGATAGTTTCAGACAGGGTGGAACACGATGACCTACTATTAAAAGAATTAGTTTGTACTTGCTTGGCATGTGGCAAGATCAATGTTTTTTGGGTCAAAGAGCCTTCATTTTGGAATCGAATAACAGGACATTGGTCACAGAGAATAATTCGTAAAAATAAACGAGCCCTAACACGCTAGTATAAAGCAATTGGCGGCCGAGAGAAATTGGAAGTTAGGTTGGGTAATTGAACACCGCCAAATCTTTGATTTGGCTTTAGAAAATAAAAGGTAAAAACAAATAAAAGATTTGGCTCAGAGAAGTTTTGGAAGGTTTGGTTCGTTAAATTGCCAATCGCTTCATCTAGCCAACCGTTAGCCCCCATTAGATGCAAAGACTTAACGCATTAATATTATTAACGATACTTATTAGTTTTTCCATAAGTGGACAAATTAATGAAAGTATAAAGCAGATTGTTACCAGATACCCTACATCAATTTCTAACTGCGAAAAGATTGCTAAGAGAATAAACTCTGATTTCAATAGCGAACATGACAAGTTAGGAGCTATTTATGTTTGGATTACATCCAATATTTCATACGATGTTAAATCAGCCAATTCAAA
>NZ_JBNGPA010000030.1:0-75469 GCF_050589845.1 Carboxylicivirga agarovorans
ATCGTTTAAAATAGGTACTATCCAATATTTTCAAAGATCTTTTGAGCTTTTCGCTCTTGTAAAAGTGAGTGTTTCACCACTGTCCTTTTCTTTTCATTTCAACCTCTCTCGTTTGAGAAGCGGCTGCAAAGGTAAGAAGTTTTTATTCTATTTTCCAAAATTATTTTTGAAAATTTTTTGACTTATTTTTTGACGCGAACTTGCAAGATAACATACCCGGCTTTTGTTGTCAATACTCCCTTTCACTTTGCCTGTCATTATGTGTCGATAAACGAGCTAAATCCCTTATCAACCGTGCCTTTCAGATGAACCGTTGTTCTCAAAAGCGGGTGCAAAATAAGGGAGTTTTTTCCGCATCTCCAAATGTAAAATCACAATTTTTTGAAGGAATCTTTCCCGGTCGGCGCTTAAGAGTTGATTTGATGGCGATTATCGGGGGAATATTTTTTTAAGAAATTTGAGGGCGCTTGATGGAGCCTTCTTCAGTCAGCTTATCAATGCTGTTTTTAAGAGCTAGTCGCCTGTTAGTTCTTTCCAATTAAACTCAAATTAAACTCAGACCAAACTCAGACCAAACTCAGACTAAATTCGACTCGGGCTGAATTTAATCTGTATTTGGTATGTGTTTATTATGTGTTTAAACTGGGTTTGGCATTAAAGTGTATTGGAAGTGATGGGTAGTGGGGTATAAAAAAAGGGCGCCAAAGTGAAAAACAATTCACCATAGGCCAGCAAAGAAAAAAACGCAAAGCGCGCAAATAATAGAATCGTCAGACGATATACTTTGCATGTTTAGCGAGAAACGTCCACTCAAGAACGCCAACAATACGTTAAATGCCTTAGTATTCAATACCTGATATGCCAGGTTTATACGATGTAATCCTGAAAAGACAGGAAACAGCGTTCCTTTAACTCTATTTGAAACTCCTTAAATTCAGAACTGGTGAGTAAATTGGGAAATGACATCAGTAACAGATCCAGCTCTTCGCCGTTTCTCCGTAAAGGCCATTGTTTATGCTTATAGTTATTTAGCTTAAAACCTATTCGCTGGTAAAAAGTAATTCGTCTTTTATTAATCGTTTTGTCAGGCAGCTCTACTTCTAATATAATACGCTGCTCATTTCCGTTCATAAAATCATTCAGCACCTGAGCCCCCAATCCTTGTCCCCGCCATTTATCTTCTATGGCCAGATGTTCAATATAAACAGCATTATTGAATTGCCACCACAAAATAATACCAACGCATTCTTGATCATTAAGAATCACATCACAATGGTATATCTCCTGTGTCAATACTTTCTTTTGCAATACCAAATCACGTCTTTCCATAAGGGGAAATGCGTTCTCATATAATTTCCAAAATGCGGGAAACAAATCATCATTCGCATTGCCAAGACGGTAATAGCTTAGTTTCATCTGTATAAACTGCTTTTCTATATTTAAAATGATCAATGACTTTGAAGCCGTGGTATCTATATTCTGAATTAGAAATAAGTCTAGCGAAACAGGTAATCAAATCCCATCATGCTTAACAATGACCATTACCGTTTTGCTTGTGAATCTCTATTGCTTTTAGGATTAGCTCTGATAGAACATCCATATCAATATCACTTAATTTATTAATGTATAAACACCCCTTACCCGTTTTATGCTTTCCCAGCCTGTCGAGTAAATGTTGCACTTTCTCAAAACCACACATTAAGTACAAGGTAAGATTCTGCTTTCGTGGTGAAAATCCAACAATAAACCAATCACCACTCCGGCCACTGGCATATTTATAAGTATAGTTACCAAAGCCAATAATTGATCCTCCCCACATAACAGCCTGGTTAGCACTAAGCCGTTCCATTAATTCAAGAATTACAAGACCATCTTCACGACGTTGCCTGTGCTCCACTGCATTGACAAATGCACGTGCATCAGCATTGGTGGGTTGAGTTTTATTTTCTGCCATTTGTAATACGATAAGAATAAGTGTTCAACTATTTCATTAACATTATTGAAAACAAAAAGGTTGGCCAAAATCTATGTTTCACGCAAAAGTCCGCCAGGAAATGCATAAAGACCACAAAGTGTAAAAGTTAATAACTTACACCTTGTGGCTTTGCGTTTCTCTTCCCTTTGAGTCCTTAGCGAGAAGGATCGTTCATTTAGGACATATTCTTTAATATAACCTGATCGTTATCTATTTTATCATATCATCAGGATGAATTTCCTTTAGTGAATTCAGCTCACCTGTTGATATATCAAAGACCCATCCATGTATAAAAAGACGTTGTCCCCTTGCCCATGCATCTTTAATAATATCCATCGATGCCAGTTTATTCACTTGCTTAACGATGCTTAACTCAGATAAGCGATCGAGCTTTTTTATTTCATCGCCAATGCCGGCTATCTCCTTTTCATTACTGTCTAATGTTTCTTTAATATCACCTATCCACCCGCTCAGGTAAGGATCCTGCAAACCATCGTAGGCTGCTTTTACACCTCCACAACTATAATGACCGGCAACAACAATGTGTTTTACCTTCAGGTAGTCGACAGCATAGCGCAGAGCCGCCATCAGGTTATCGTCTTCTTCGTGCACCAGGTTTGCCACATTACGGTGAACAAAGAACTCACCAAGCTTACCTCGCGTAATGGTTGTTTCAGACATACGGCTATCAGCACAACCAATCCAAAAATACTTTGGCTCCTGTCCTAATGATAAATTCTTAAAATAATCCTCATCAACATTGTTAATGGTCTGCACCCATGCCCTGTTTGCTAAAAATATTTGATCGTATGACTTCATATCTGCTCGTTTAAGATTGGTTAATAATTAAGCTGCCATTTTCCTGAACATCGGGATGGCTGCCGTTTCACTTTGTTTGATAGTGACTTTGATATTGTTTTGCTCAGCAGTAGATGAAATAAAATCATCAAAAGCCATTAATATATCATTGTCTATAAAATCTACATCTGTTCCGTCGATGATCAGATTGACACCTGGAGGCAGGTGTTGCAAGGTTCGACGCACGTTGGCTTTATTAAAGAAATACAGGTTACGTGTTATCTGAATCATATAGTTGTTACCAACTTTCGATAAAATAATACCTGAACGGAAGTTCGATTTCAAGACAAAGATGAATCCAACAACAATACCAAAGGTTATACCCTTTAACAAATCGGTCAATAAAATCACAATGATGGTTGCAAAGAATGGGATATACTGATTGGTTCCCTTCTTAATGGCATCTTTATATATAGACACCTTGTTCAGCTTCAAACCAACATGAATCAGTACAGCGGCCAGTGCAGACAAAGGAATATAATTAAGATAAGGTGCGAAAAACAACACACTTAATAAAAGCAGGACTCCATGGAAAACTGCCGATAATTTACCTTTCCCCCCTGAGTTAACATTAGCAGAACTCCGCACTATTACGGCTGTTAATGGTAAACCACCAAACATACCGGCAAGAATATTACCCCAACCCTGGGCTTTTAATTCCTTGTTAGGTGATGCAATACGTTTGGCCGGGTCTAGTTTATCGGTAGCATCTAAACTCAGTAATGATTCCAGACTACCCACTATAGCTATTGTGAATGCCACCACCCATACATCAGGATTTGTGATCGCACTGAACTGGGGAAAACGTAATTCTTCAATCAATGAGCTAAAACCACTCATTTCGGGCAATGATACCAGATGGGTGGATCCAAGCGCCAAACCAGGGGCCGACGATTTGAATACCTCATTAAGTATAACTCCCATAACCACCACCACAAGTGGACCTGGTATTAACTTCATACCGGGTATATTCTTTATGAGTTTAGAATCCCATAAGAACAATATGGCCATTGACAACACACTAATTATTACAGCACCCGGAAGAATTGCTTCCATCATATAATACAATTCAGAAAAGGTGTTGTGTCCATATTTATCTTCAAAGGCAGCTGTGTCAATACCTGTCAGGTCGTAACCAAAGGCATGGGGTATTTGCTTAAGAATAATACTTAAACCAATGGCTGTTAACATCCCGGTAATTACGGATGATGGGAAAAAGTGACCTATTACCCCTGCTCTGGCATAGCCCAATACTAATTGTATAAGGCCAGAGATAACTACTGCCAGTAAGAAGATTTCAAAAGAGCCCAATGTGGCGATTGCTGCAAATACGATAACCGTTAAACCTGCGGCAGGCCCACTAACGCTTAATCGTGAGTCGGATAACAAACCAACTACAATACCTCCAATAATACCTGTTATAACACCGGCAAACAATGGCGCTCCTGAGGCCAGGGCAATACCCAAACACAATGGCAAGGCAACCAAATAAACTACTAATCCGGCTGGAATGTCATTTTTGTACGTCCTGAAAAAATCTTTCATAGTTCCTATTTTAAAATTTCAGGAGCGTACAAAACAAATGACATGCCAAAATAAGCGAATGCCTATTTTATATGATAGCTTTACTATCTTTTAACGATTATTATCAATTTTTATCCCAGTAAAAAGTCGAAATCAGCATCAGGCCGCACTTCATACGGCTCTTTACCATATTGAAAAACGCGCAATGGCAATTTACCGGTATAGCTGATCTTACCTTCATTATATACAAACATGCAGCCTTCACGCAGGCCAACCACAGTTGTATCCTGATTCACCACTAAAAATTCCATAATACGTTCTTCCCTGGTTTCTCCGCCGTGCCCTTCAGGATTTGCGTCCAGGTAATGTGGGTTGATCTGGTAAGGAACCAGGTTTAGCGCATCAAATCCAAGTGGGTCGATAATAGGCATGTCGTTGGTTGTTTTAATGGTTGGACAAGCCAGGTTGGAACCCGCACTCCAGCCAATATATTTTGTACCACCCAATACCTTTTTACGGATTGGCTCAGTTAGCTTATTATCGTTAATCATGCGTAACAAACGCCATGTACTTCCTCCTCCTACAACAATGGCATCAGCCTCTTCAACAGCTTTAACAGGATCATCAAAATGATGGATTGACACCACATCATGCCCTACTTCATTGAAACGGCTTTTTACTTTTGCCTCATAATCATCGAAAGAAACGGTAACCCCTGCATAAGGGATGAATAAGCACTTTACCTTTTCTTTACCTAAGAAATCGGCGATGTTATGTTTTGGATAATCGAGGTAGGCCTCGCCGGCCATGGTTGAATTGGATATTAATAATAGGTTCATACTATAAGACTATTAGATGTTAGACTTCTTGACAATAGAATAAAAAAGATGAGACGCATTTTGTTTAGCTTAGACCTGTCAGGTTTTTAAATCCTGACAGGCCTGTATATTTTACAGGGAATTTATTGCTTCCACAGGATCCATTTTAGAGGCTTTCCAGGCAGGAATAAAACCAGATACAATTCCTATAAATGATGATATACCGATTCCTTTCATAATATTAAGCAAGGTCAGAGCCATCTCTGAATCGGTGATCAGACTAACTGTTAGGGCTATACCAAATATTATTAGCAGGCCAGCCAGTCCGCCCAGTAATGACAGAACTGTACTTTCAATCAAAAACTGTAAAAGAATAAATTTTCGCTTGGCTCCCAATGCCTTTTGAATGCCAATGATCCGCGTCCGTTCCTTTACCGATACAAACATGATATTGGCAATACCAAAACCCCCCACTAAAATGGAGAAGCCACCAATAAACCAACCAGCCAGGTCAATGAAATCAAAAAGGCTGTCAAAGTTCTTTTGCACCAGGCTGATACGATTCAGCGCAAAATCATTGTCTCCCTGTGGCTTTATGCGGCGGATCGCCCTCATAACACCGGTTAACTCATCCACCATATCGTCTGAGGTATATCCCTCCTTACCTTTAACAAGAATCATCGGATTGACCGATTCACTGCGGAGATTAAATAGCGTGCGGGCATATTTAACCGGTATGATCATATTTTTATCGAGGCTGTTACCAAAGATATCGGACCCTTGTCGCTGAATAACGCCAATGACCATTAATTTTCGCCCCATCATCTTCACCCGCTTTCCAATAGGGTCGACTCCCCGGAAAAGTTCATCTGCTATTTCAGCACCAATCACAGCCACTCCCACTCCACTAATGGATTCAAAGGGTGAAAAATACCGGCCATCGCTTATTTCGAAAGTCCAGATATTATCAAACCCTTCTGAAACACCCATAACCGCAACATTGTCGTAGGAATTATCTTCGTATTGCAGCATTTTTTGTGATGACATAACATAGGAAACATCTTCTGCAATTTGTGAACGGCGTTTGATCTGTTCATAATCATCTAAAGAGGGCACCTGTCGGTTCATATACCGCCACCAGGGATATTCAGATTCACCTTCAGGAGGTGTCCAGGGCCATTTTTGAATGTATACCACATTGTTACCCAGTGACTCAATACTTTCGCGCACTTGCTTCTCAAGGAAATCAATCAATGTAAAAACCGATATAATGGAAAATATCCCTATGGTTACGCCTGATAAGGTTAAAATGGTACGCAATACATTTGTTCGCAGAGCATTGAGGGCAAAAAGAAAACTCTCTTTAAAAAATTTATATACGAGAATCATGGGCTGGTCTTGTTTCTAATGGCAAGATAGTTGAAAAAGTATTCAGTGCAAAGTGTTATGTGTGGGATTAGAGAGAGGTTTGAGAGGTGAGCGATGAGAGATGAGAAGTGAGATGAGAGGTCTGTGGCCATTTATAGGCAGCTGGTTTATAATTTACAGGACAATTAGGCTTGCTTTTAAGACCTTAATGGATGACATCTTCTTTCAGATCATATAATTTAAGAGCCATCCATAATTTCATGTTTATCGCTCAATAACAGTGGCTCCTTGTTTGCGCATCTGTTCTGTTAATTCATTTCTGTCATTTAAATCAATCAGATCTATTTGTATGTGTTTATAAAACTTTTTACTCAAATGTTGTTGAAAGACATCAGCATACTTCTGAAAATCTTTCTCTGTTTTAAGACCTACACAAAACACATTGTCGTATTCCAATGACCATGCAGCATAACACTCTTTCAGGTTATTATCATAAGTATAATCACGCACCAGTTTTGACATTGTTTTAATATCGCTGCGCTCCGGTTTCCTGAAAACAATTGTTGTTTGAGCCAACTGAACACAATTGTTTAAAAGATCTTCTTCAGTAATATTGAGCATAATATCATCGGTAACGTCCAAACCTCCTTTTGCATTTAGCTTAATGGCTTTGAGCGTGTACAAAGGTCCGTATAAGCCCCACCAGCCAAACAGAGATGAAAGCCAGATATATTTTTTCATATACTGTTTACCTTGCTCATCATCCTTTAGTAAGAACGCTGGTGAGAATGGAAAATAAGTTGCAAAAATTGGAGAAAAGCAATATTGAAAAACCTTGAAACGGTAACCGGCATCTACTTTTAATTTCAATTCATCAAGGCTAATGTCATTTGTGAGTTTAAGTTTGTAATTCATAATATTTTGTCAGGAATTTGAATCGAAACTAATAATTTTTATACAGCAACCATATATAAAAGTCATTTTACCTTAACAAATAAAATATCTCACTCAAAAAACACACGCCAGCGCGCGAATGCTTTTTCACGTGGGCTTAAAGGACTAAGCGAAGGGATTGGCACGAGATCAGGGGAGCAAATTCTCTACTTAACTATTTATTTTGCAAAAAAACAGGCGAGCAACTAACACCATGCATAACAGCGGAGCATAAATGAAATTCGTAATAGTTCCTAGCGATCAGCCATAACTTCCTCAATAATACCGGAGATAAACCGATAGGGCGTACTAACGCTGGTAAGTCTGATCACCCAATCGGGTATTGAGCCTCCCGGATCAACCCAGCCCGTAACTACTATGTGGCTCTCATCGGCATTACTCCCACTTTGTATGACCCACTTTTCACTAAACTCATCAATACGGATTATCCCTTCATTACGCGGCAGATATTCGGGTAAATTATTTGATTCCAGGTATATTCCTTTCTCATCCTTAACAACCAGCATTTCGACCACCAAATCCCTGTTTCTGACCGGCCACGGCATATTAAAATGCATGTAGTTTCGATACAACTCATCAACTCTGTGCTCCAAAAAATTAAGCGAGTCAACCAGTTCCATGTGTTTTAAATTACCCTCGAAGTCAACCACCTGCCGGTAGACCTGATCAGGCTTGGCAGCTACAGAAGCCACCACTTTATACATGTGTATATCCGAGTCAGCCTTTTGCTTTGTAAAGACCTGTATGCCGTTCTTATCTTTTTTGAGCTGCCATTCATTTGCCTCCACTTTTACTGTGTAAAAGATGCTTATCAGCACTATCGTTAGTATTTTAATGCCTGGCTTCATACCTGCGTTTTATTGAGAAACAGTATTGATGGTAAATGGGTTCAATTGGCAATATTTCATAAAAATAGCCTGCTATTTACAGCTTGAAAAAACAATTTGTCAAATTGACGTGGCGGCAGACTTTTATATATGATTAATACCAGCTTTCAACCCACTTTGAAACAGACCACTTCATACATGAAAACAAAGAAGAATTATCTATGGTAATTCACAATCTAAAATCGTTCTAATTAAATGTAAATCGCACCTTGTTAACTGCCCTTATTTTCTTATTTTTGCGTGAAAGAACTAAACGGATATAAATGAATACTTTAAAAAAGGTTAAATCAGCATTGGTTTCCGTCTTTCATAAGGACGGACTTGATGAAATCATCAAAACACTCCATGAACAAGGGGTAACTATCTATTCTACAGGAGGAACTCAAGCCTTTATTGAGGGTTTAGATGTGCCATGTGAGCGCGTTGAAGACCTAACCAGCTACCCTTCTATTTTAGGTGGGCGTGTAAAAACTTTACACCCTAAGGTATTTGGTGGAATTTTGGCCCGTCGTGATAACGAAGGTGATCTGGAGCAACTGGCGCAGTATGAAATTCCGGAGATTGACCTGGTAATTGTTGACCTTTATCCGTTTGAAGCAACTGTTGCTTCGGGCGCACCACTGCAGGATATTATTGAAAAGATTGACATTGGTGGTATTTCCCTGATCCGTGGAGCGGCTAAAAATTACAAAGATGTAATCATTGTTCCTTCGAAAGATCAGTATGCTGACCTGTTGGCTATTCTGAAAGAGAAAAACGGTGAATCATCATTGGAAGACCGCATGAGATTTGCAGCAGCTGCATTTGGCGTTTCGTCACATTACGACTCAGCTATCTCCAACTTCTTTAACAAAGACAAAGAAGATATGGAACGCATTAGTCTTAACAATGGTGATGTATTGCGATACGGCGAGAACCCGCATCAGAAAGCCACCATCTACAAATACAACAATGTGAAAGAAGGCGCTTCATTGGCCAATGCCAATGTATTGCAAGGAAAAGCGCTTTCATACAACAATATGCTTGATGCTGACGCTGCGTGGAAGGCAGCCAGCGATGCCTATCATTCAGTAACCCATATCGACGGCAAACAAGCTGTTTCGGTAGTGAAACACCTTAACCCTTGCGGTTTGGCAGTAACCAACGACATTATGAAGTCTTTGGAACTGGCATGGGCGGGAGACCCAATTTCTGCCTTTGGTGGCATTATTTGCTTTACCGATACGGTAACCGGTGAAATTGCAGAGTGGTTTGCCAAACGTTTTGTTGAAATCATTATTGCACCGGCCTATACTGCTGAAGCATTGGAAGTATTTGCTAAGAAAAAGAACCTTCGTTTACTTGAAACACCAATTAAGAATGAAATTACCGGTGAAAAGTTGATTCGTTCGGTTAGTGGTGCTATCTTGGTACAAGATGAAGATGAAGGTGTGGATTCAGATTTTAAAAATGTAACTGACAAGCAGTTTGATGCAACCAAAATGGAATTGGCCAAATTTGGAATCACAGCTTGTAAGCACCTTAAGAGTAACGCCATTGCGGTAGTGACAGAGCAGGCTGACGGTTCATTCTGGCTAACGGGTGCAGGTATGGGACAACCTAACCGCCTTGACAGTATGCGTCAGTTAACCATGCCTCGTTTTAACATGAAGGAAGGTGTTGACATCGCTAACTCAGTTGTTATCTCTGATGCATTTTTCCCATTCCGCGACAGCATTGAGGCTGCCAATGAATATGGTGTAAAATACATTGTTGAGCCGGGTGGAAGTATCCGTGACGACGAAGTTATTGAAGCCTGCAACGAGTTTGGCATGGCAATGTTATTTACAGGAAAACGTCATTTTAAACACTAAAATATATAGTTGAATGGGACTATTTTCGTTCTTATCGCAAGAAATAGCCATCGACCTTGGTACAGCCAACACGATTATTATCCATAATGATAAAATCGTTGTTGACGAGCCATCTATCGTAGCGCTGAACCGCAAATCCGACAAACTGGAAGCCATTGGTGAAAAGGCTCGCCAGATGCACGGTAAAACCCACGATAACATTTACACGATCCGTCCTTTGCGCGATGGTGTAATTGCCGACTTTAACGCGGCAGAGCAGATGATTCGCGGCATGATCAAAATGATCAATCAAAAGCCACGTCTTTTTGCTCCTTCGTTATCAATGGTAGTTTGTATCCCTTCGGGAAGTACTGAAGTAGAAATACGTGCGGTACGAGATTCATCGGAGCATGCAGGCGGTCGTGAGGTACACATGATTTATGAGCCTATGGCAGCAGCGCTGGGTATTGGACTTGATGTTGAAGCGCCAGAAGGTAACATGGTGGTCGACATAGGTGGTGGTACAACAGAAATCGCGGTTATTTCACTGGGCGGTATTGTAACAAATAAGTCCATTCGTATTGCAGGTGATGACCTGACAGCTGATATTATGGAATACATGCGTCGCCAGCATAATATTAAAGTAGGCGAGCGTACAGCTGAGGAAATTAAAATCCAGGTAGGTTCGGCCTTGCCAGAGTTGGATGAGCCCCCACAGGATTTTATTGTTCAGGGTCCGAACCAAATGACAGCTTTACCTATTGAGGTGCCTGTTTCATACCAGGAAATCTCACACTGTTTAGAGAAATCAATTTCTAAGATTGAAACAGCGGTATTGTCAGCATTGGAGCAAACACCTCCTGAATTATACAGTGATATCGTTAAGAACGGTATTTTCTTAGCTGGTGGTGGCGCCTTGCTGCGCGGTTTAGACAAGCGATTATCAGATAAAATCAATATTCCTTTCCACATTGCCGAGGATCCGTTGCATGCGGTGGCTCGTGGTACTGGTATAGCACTGAAAAACCGTCATCGCATATTGCCATATTTGATCAGATAAATTAGTCAGTAGATAACAGACAGTAGTCAGTATATTAAATAAGACAATGAGATGTGAGCTATGAGCTCCCACGATAGATATTGGGGACTCATCGCTCAGCTCTAAGTAAAATACTGACTACTGGCTTTTTACTAACAATCATAGTTGCATGAGAAACTTTATCCGCTTTATTGTAAAATACCATTTTGCCATTCTCTTTTTTATTATTGAAGCAGTTTCTCTTTTGCTCGTACTTAACTACAACGCCTACCAGCGCTCCTCTTTCCTATCTTCATCAAGTGCTGTTTCAGGTGGTATCTTCAAACGCTTTAACGCCGGTGCCGAATACCTGATGCTACGAGAGATCAATGAAGACCTGGCTCGTGAAAATGCTTATCTGCGCAGCCGTATGCCAGAATCGTTTCGTGCCTCGCGCGACTATTTTAACCTGGTTAACGACTCGGCAAGTATGCAGGAGTATATTTACCGGTCGGCACGTGTAATTAACAATTCAACCAATCGCCGTTTTAACTATATCACTCTTAACAAGGGGCGTTTAAACGGTATTGAACCTGAAATGGGGGTTATCTCCAACAAAGGCGCCGTTGGCATTGTAAAAAACGTGTCCGATAACTATTCGACTGTTATCTCTGTTATCAACACCCGTTTAAAGCTATCTGCCAAACTTAAAGAATCTGGCTTTTTTGGCTCTCTTGAATGGAATGGCACATCATACCAGCACGTTTATTTACTGGACATCCCCCGCCATGCCAATGTGAATGTGGGTGATCTTGTTGTTACCAGTGGCTACTCGTCCATCTTCCCCGAAGGAATATTACTGGGGAATGTAGAGGAAGTTGAACTGGATAAAGGAGCCAGTTTCTACCGTATCAGGGTTAAGTTATCGGTTGATTTCAAAAACCTGGCATTTGTTGAAGTCATTGGGCATACGACACACGACGAGCAAATTAATTTAGAAAAGGAGACAGAAAATGATTAGTTACCTGCCGCGATATATCTTCAATTTTATCTTCTTTACACTGATACAGGTGTTGGTGCTGAACAATATTCAGCTAAGCGGTTTTGTTAACCCCTACTTATACATCCTGTTTATCATCACCCTTCCATTTGAGACCCCCGGGTGGTTATTGCTGCTCCTGGGATTTTCGTCGGGCATGGTTGTTGACATATTCAGTAATACACCGGGCATGCATGCCTCGGCCACGGTCTTTATGAGTTATTTGCGCCCCTATGTATTGCGCCTTTTTGCCCCGCGTGAAGAATACCAGCCAGGCACCATACCCACCATGGGTTACTATGGCATTTCGTGGTTTATAAGATATTCGGTCATCCTGGTATTAGCTCACCACACCTTTTTATTCTTTATAGAGGTGTTTTCATTAGCACATTTTTTCTCAACATTTCTGCGTATCATCAGCAGTTCTGTTTTTACAATACTATTAATATTAGTGGCTCAGCTATTTAGTCAAGGTAAGAAACAAGGGAGGTAAACCGTGGGAGGAATTAATAATCGTACACTGCTAATCGCCACCATTATGGTGAGTCTGGGTTTGATATTCATTGGCAAACTCTTCATTCTGCAGGTGTATGATACATCTTACAGCATTTCGGCTGAGAGTAACACCCGACGTAAGGTAACACAATACCCTTCACGCGGGCTGGTATATGACCGCAATGGCAAACTACTGGTTTCGAATCAGGCCGTATACGATGTAATGGTGGTACCCAGGGACATTGTTGCCTTTGACTCCCTCGATTTTTGTGAATCACTTGATCTAAGCATTGAACAGTTACGCGAGCGCTTTGTGCAGATGCGTGCCGATATTAGAAGCCGAAAAATATCTTCCTACAAGCCTTCTGTTTTTATGAAACAGTTGTCGGCTGAGCAATATGGTAGCTTTCAGGAGAAATTGTACAAGTTTAAAGGATTCTTTGTTCAGGGACGTACACTGCGCAAATATGAATACCCATCTTCTTCCCATGTTCTGGGTTATGTAAGTGAGATTAGTGAATCTCAATTAAAGAAAGATAAATACTACTCGCAGGGCGACTACGTTGGAGTAAGTGGCATTGAACAGACCTACGAACAAAAGTTGCGTGGTAAAAAAGGTGTCAAGTACATGCTGGTTGATGTGCATGGACGGGAAAAAGGAGCTTTTAGCGGTGGCCGTCACGATACAGCCGCCATAGCAGGTAAAAACATCACCCTTTCTCTTGATATCGAACTGCAGCAATATGGCGAACTGCTGATGAAAAACAAAGTCGGAAGTATTGTTGCCTTAGAGCCATCAACAGGTGAAATCCTGAGCCTGATCTCAGCTCCCAACTACGACCCTTCCCTTTTGATAGGGCGCGACCGGTCAAAGAATTTTCCTGTGCTACTGGCTGATACATTAAAGCCACTGCTCAACCGGGCGGTACAGTCATCCTACCCTCCCGGCTCAACATTTAAAACCATCAATGCCTTGATTGGCCTGCAGGAAGGCACATTAAAACCTTATACAACACATGAGTGCTTCATGGGTTACTTTGCCCGGGGACTTTCGGTTGGCTGTCACCTTCATGACTCACCCCTTAACTTGTCACAATCCATTCAACACTCTTGCAATGCCTTCTATTGCTATGAGTTTCGTGACATACTGGACAACCCCAAATACGACAGAATACAGGATGCCTTTGATGCCTGGAAGGATTACCTGGTGAAATTTGGCTTTGGTTACCGGCTCGGCTCAGACTTCAGAAATGAATCAAGGGGCTTTGTGCCTAATTCAGGCACTTTTGATAAGATTTACCGGAAAAGCTGGAATTCACTTACTGTTATCTCCCTATCCATAGGTCAGGGTGAATTGCTGACAACACCATTGCAAATGGCTAATATGGCGGCTATGATTGCCAACCGTGGTCATTTTCTGACACCGCATATTATAAAGGATATTGAAGATGAAATGATCGATGACCGTTTTAATGAAATCCATGAAACAGACATTGATCTGCAGCACTTTGCGCCCATTGTAAACGGCATGGAAATGGCCGTTTGGGGCGGTGCAGGTAGTACGGCCCGAATTGCCCAGATTCCTGGCATTACCATATGTGGTAAGACCGGTACAGCACAAAACCCACATGGTGATGACCACTCTATCTTTATGGCTTTTGCACCTAAAGACAACCCGCAAATTGCCATTGCCGTATATGTTGAGAATGGTGGGTTTGGAGCAACATGGGGTGCTCCCATTGCCAGTTTAATGGTAGAAAAATACTTGACAGATACTATTTCAACACCCTATAGAAAGTGGATTGAAAAACGCATGCTTGAAGGAGATTTAATTCATGGCAAACAGAAACTACAATAAAAGCATAGACTGGATTACAGTGGGTTTATACAGCCTTCTGGTTATATTTGGTTGGTTAAACATTTATGCCGCCAATTTTAACCCCGAAAATCCTGTCTTTTTTGATACCAGTAAAGAATATTTCAAGCAACTGGTGTGGATTGGTTTTTCGCTGGTTTTTGTAGGTATGATACTGATTACCGACAGTAAATTCTATGTTGAATTTGCCTATATCTTTTATGGCATAACCATACTTCTGCTGATTGTTGTTCTTTTATTTGGTAAGGAGATAAACGGGGCTAAATCGTGGTTTGAAATCGGACCCATTCGTTTCCAGCCTGCTGAGTTATCAAAAATGGCTACCAACCTGGCCGTTGCCAGGGCATTGAGTCGATATGGCTTCTCGTTTGAAAAGTTCTCTGATATTCTGAAAGCCGGTGCTGTTGTTTTATTTCCAATGCTCTTAATACTTTTACAAAACGATACCGGTTCGGCATTGGTATACAGCGTTTTCATCATTGTATTTTACCGCGAGGGTTTAACCGGATACATTTTAACCTTTGGTGTTATTGCCGCTATTGTGGCAACATTAACCCTGATGATTCCCAATGCAACCATCATTGGATTAATCGTGATTAGTGTTTTGGTCATTCTGTATATTAAGGGCGCGCGCAAGGAGCTAATGAAAGCAGTGATTTTTGGAGCTATCGTCCTGGGATTAAGCTATGGAGCTTATGCCTATTTCAATTTTAATATTGATCTTGAATATATACTCATCCCATCCGTTGTGGTAACAAGTGTTTATTTGATTTATACGACCATTGCCAAACGAATTAATAAGTTCGTCCCAACGTATTTGATCATCCTGTGGAGTGCCATCATATTAACCGTATCAGCCGATTACTTTTTCGAAGATATCCTCTCGCATTATCAACGCACCAGAATTAACGTATTACTCGGATTGGAGGAAGATCCGCTGGGAGCAGGCTATAATGTTAACCAGTCGAAAATTGCCATTGGTTCTGGAGGACTAACCGGGAAAGGTTATTTACAGGGTACCCAAACCAAATTTGACTTTGTTCCTGAGCAAAGTACCGATTTTATATACTGTACTGTTGGTGAAGAGTGGGGCTTTGTTGGTTCTACCGCCGTTGTGCTATTGTTTTTAGGCTTACTATTACGGCTTATTTTCCTGGCGGAGAAACAGCACTCGACTTTTAGCAGGGTATACGGATATGGTGTTGCAGCCATCTTCTTTTTTCACTTTGCCATTAACATTGGCATGACCATTGGCCTTGCTCCTGTTATTGGTATTCCCCTTCCTTTCTTTAGTTATGGCGGATCGTCCCTATGGGGTTTCACATTGTTACTCTTTGTATTCTTAAAGCTTGATATTAATAGAAATGAGTTAATTCGTTAAAAATACTTAACCATTGTAAGTAATTTTTTAAAAATTTTCTGAACCACCTCTATAAGTGACTGATATTAATCAACTTTTAAGAATATACAATTGAAAGTTAAACAATTTTGATTTAATTTTTTTATTTCGTACTTTTGCGGCACGTCATTTGTAATGATAAACACCCCGAAACTTTCGGTCATGTTGCTGTGGGAATGGAGGTTAGCAACTCTCTAAAATGACCGGTTTTGGAATAATAACAAATGATTCCGCACGAAATTTGCCGAATCAACAAAAAAGGAGATTGCTTATGAAGTATAAGATTTATGCGCTGCACAATTATCGACAAATTCCGCAAATAGAAAGACTTTCGGAAGAAGACATCTTTAGCATTGAAGTAGTTGGAACTGTTTTACCATTTAAAACTAACAGCTACGTGGTTGACGAATTGATAGATTGGGATAACTACAAAGAAGATCCTATTTTCATCTTGAACTTCCCTCAAAAAGGAATGTTGGAAGAAGAAGATTTCAATCACATGGCTGAAGTTCTTAAAAGCGGTGCCGATAAAGCAACCATAAAGGAAGAAGCTAATAAGATTCGTGAAAAACTTAATCCTCACCCGGCCGGGCAGATGGAATACAATGTTCCTGAACTAAATGGCGTTAAGCTAACAGGTGTTCAGCACAAATACGATGAAACAATGTTATTCTTCCCAGCCCAGGGGCAAACATGTCATGCTTACTGTACATTCTGTTTCCGCTGGCCACAATTTACCAACATGGACGAAATGAAATTCGCCATGAAGGAAATTGACTATGTCATCGAATACCTGAGGGAGCATCCTGAAATCACCGATTTATTGATTACAGGTGGAGATCCAATGGTGATGAAAGGTAAAATGCTTGATGCTTATCTGACAGCGTTGGTTGAAGCAAATATTCCCCACTTAAAAAACATTCGCATCGGTTCTAAGACCTTAGGTTTCTGGCCTTACCGCTATTTAACCGACAGTGATGCAGACGAAGTTTTAGGTGCATTTAAGAAAGTTACTGATGCTGGCATTTCTTTAGCATTTATGGCTCACTTCAACCACTACCGTGAGTTGGAAACTGAAGCTGTACAAGAGGCTATCAAGAAAATACGCGCAACAGGTACTCAAATACGTACTCAATCGCCGTTATTAAATAACATCAATGCCAAGCCTGAAATCTGGTCAACAATGTGGCAAAAACAGGTTAGTTTAGGTTTAATACCTTACTACATGTTTATTGCACGTGACACCGGAGCTCAGAAGTATTTTGGCGTATCATTGGTTGATGCATGGCAGATTTTCCAGAAGGCTTATCAGAAGGTAAGTGGAATTTGTCGTACAGTAAGGGGACCAAGTATGTCTTGTACACCTGGTAAAGTACGAATTGTTGGTGTCACTGAAGTGAAGGGTGAAAAGGCATTCTGCCTTGAGTTTATCCAGGGACGCGAAAGCAACTGGGTTGCTCGTCCGTTCTTTGCTCAATATGACGACAAAGCTGTTTGGATGGATGATTTAAAGCCTGCTTTTGGCGCTGAAGAATTCTTCTTTGAGCAGGAGTTCTCTGATATGTTTTTAAGCTAACAATCAGCAAATAATATATTGCAAAAAGGCAGAGTAACGAAAGTTGTTCTGCCTTTTTTTTATTACTCCTTATCGGAAGACTTTTGACGATCAGTGCCAGGCATCATATAATGCCAAACAATAAACAGTGGCGAAAGAAGGCATAATAACAATCGTGTGACTATATTTGAAAGGGTAATATTCAAGCTTTCAAATTTTAGGGATGATCAGATCTTACTTTGAAGAACAAGACTATAACAACATCGATTTCACGAACGAAGAACTTCCTTCGGGTGAATATGAAAATTGTCTGTTTACCAATTGTATACTGAGTGACAAAAACCTGGCAGAGTTTCAGTTTACCGAATGCCGGTTTATGAATTGCGACTTAAGTAATGTTAATATATCAGGCACCCTGTTCAGAGATGTGCAATTCAAAGACTGTAAGCTACTCGGATTACAGTTTAACGAATGCAACACCCTGTTCTTTTCTGCATCCTTTGATAACTGTCAATTACGCCTCTCCTCATTTTACAAACGGCAGTTAAAAGGCTGCTCATTTCTTAATTGCCACCTGCATGAGGTTGATTTTGCAGCATGCAATCTGACCAAAACAAAATTTCACAACTGTGACTTCAGCAATGCCTTATTCGACAACACCAACCTGGCAAAGGTCGATTTATCAAGCTGCTATAACTTTACAATTGATCCTGAAAACAACAACATTGTTAAAGCTAAATTTTCACAAGACCAGCTAGTTGGATTACTAAAAAAATACCAGATACAGATTTCTTCTTAAAAAGCGGTCGGCAATAGTAAGACGGTATTGGCTTTTTTCTACCTTTGCGCTCACAAAATTAAGTGCTATGTCAGAGCGTTTTAAAGTACTGGGCAGTATGGTACTGTCAATGATTTGCTGGGCATTTTCCTTCGTTTGGATAAAGCAGGCTTTCTTATCGTTTGATCCCTTAACCATTGTATTGGGCCGCCTGGTTATAAGCGCCGGCTTATTGTATATTATTCTTAAGCTTCTGAAGCAGCTCAAGCCTATGCGGAAGCAAGATTTCAAATGGTTTTTATTGCTGGCTTTTTTTGAACCCTTCCTCTATTTTATGGGCGAAAGCTTTGGATTGGAGCTGGTATCATCAACTGTTGGTGCTGTCATAGTATCAACCATTCCGTTGTTTGCCCCCATTACTGATAAATTGTTCTTTAAAAGTCGCATCAGCTGGGCCAACATACTTGGGATATTTGTGTCTTTTGCCGGAGTACTCCTTATTATCTTTAAAGAAGACTTTTCATTAACAGCCCCCTTAAAAGGAATCTTATTGGTTTTCTTAGCCGTTATAGCCGCCCTTGGGTATTCTGTGGTATTGAAAAAAATTCCCAAAGGCTATAATTCGGTAAGTATTATTACCTACCAGAATATGGTTGGTATCTTCTTTTTTCTGCCATTGTTTCTCACTTATGACTATCCTAAACTTAGTGATATTGATATAAAGACAGAGGCGGTAATGGCTGTCATACTGCTTGCTGTATTTGCCTCTTCCCTGGCCTTTATCTTCTTTACCTATGGCATGCGCATTATTGGAATTACAAAAGCCAATGTGTTTGTAAATATGATACCTGTATTTACAGCAGTAATTGCCTGGTGGGTGCTGGATGAAGTGCTGACACTTCAAATGTTGATTGGAATTAGCATCGTAATCAGCGGTGTTTTTGTGTCACAAATAAAAGTAGGAAGCCGTGGAGTTTGACCCGAAGAAGCTGGACCAGGAAGCACGTAACAAGGCGAAGGAAAACAAGCAGTTTTTAAGCAAATTAAAAAAGAAACGCCCTAAAACATTGGATGAAACGGTGCAAGCCCTGCATGAAGAAGTGTTTGAATATACCGATTGTCTGAGCTGTGCCAATTGCTGTAAGAGTATCAGCCCCATAGTTATGGATCGTGACATTGATCGACTGGCTAATCATTTACGACTGAAACCAAAGGAGGTAATTGAGCAGTATCTTTTACTGGATGATGATGGTGATTACGTGTTCAGAGAAACGCCCTGCCCTTTTCTGATGCCTGACAATTATTGCATGGTGTATGAATCGCGCCCCAAAGCATGTCGGGAATATCCACATACCGACCGTAAACGGTTTTACCAGATAACCACCCTTACCTATAAAAATACGTTTATCTGTCCGGCAGCTTTTGATGTTGTCGAAGGATTAAAGCCCATATTTGATAAATGACACCTACGCAACACTAAAATGATAATTTAGCCGTTTATTAGTACGATGAAAGGAATAGCAGTCATATTAGTCACCATATTTTCACTACTGAGCATTGGTCAAAGAACCGAGGCACAGCAAGCAGGTAGCAATACCTATGACTTTCTTAACCTGACTAATTCAGCAAGGGTTGGTGCACTTGGTGGCAATCAGGTTGGTATGCACATCAATGATGTGAGCCTGGTATTTCATAATCCGGCTAATCTCTCACCTGAACTTCATCATTCACTAACGTTCAATTATGTTCCTTATGTGGCAGATATCAAGATGACTTATGCCGGTTACGCACATACTGTTGAAGGTACAGGAACATTCGGGGTAAGCATTCACGCCATCAATTACGGTAGCTTTGACCGCGCGGACGTGGATGGTACCTTAAACGGAACTTTTTCGGCCGCCGAATACGCCATCAACCTGAGTTACTCCAAAATGCTTTCGCCAAAGCTAAGAGCAGGTATTTCGGTAAAACCAATCATTTCAAACCTGGAACAGTATAACTCATTTGGTTTAGCTGCCGATCTGGGCGTACTTTATCACTCTGAAAACAAATTATTTTCTGCAGGCGTCACCCTAAAAAATATAGGATCACAATTATCAACTTATAATGACACATACGAGTCGTTACCCACAGATTTACAAATAGGTATCAGCAAAAAACTGGCTCATGCCCCTTTCCGACTATCATTGACCGCACAAGACCTGTTTGACTGGAACATGAAATACGATGTACAGGATGGTAATGGAGATGATGTAACGGACGCAGGAAACGATGGAAACAGCCTGGATCAGATCATGCGCCATATGATCTTCGGCGTTGAACTCGTTCCATCCGACAATTTTTATGTTGCAGTAGGCTACAACCACCGTCGCAGACAAGAATTAGGTATCAGTGAGAAAATGTCAACCACAGGGTTTTCATGGGGATTTGGTTTCAGGGTATATAAGTTCCATTTTGCCTATGGCTCAGCCCGCTACCATTTGGCAGGATCATCCAACCATTTCAGCATCTCAACCAACCTCTCAAGCTTTGGACGCTAAAAAGCTCTATTTCAAGTTCATACGAAAACCTGAAAGCTGTTGATTATTTTATTTATATTTGCCACTTCTTAATTTTTATCACACACAGATTAAGGCGATATGGCGCGTTTTAAAATTGAAATTCCTGATTCAAAACTGGAATTTATACTTGACCTTTTTAATAGCTTTTCATTCCTGAAGTATGAGGCAATTGACCCTGAACCCAATTGGCCCGAAACTGGCAACTCAAAGACTGAAGAACACAAACAAACAGAACAAGAGGCTGAATCTGACAGACTCGCTCATTTATCTGACCTCAGAAATACGATCGATAGCATTCAGCACACCAGGGAAAATCTGGCGGCTGAATCTCAATCCATTCTATTTCGCTTCCCGCATGGAACCGAAATGGGTGCGATTAAAGTCAACAACTTACATGACCTGATCACAACCATTGAACACTATTACCGTGTCAACGCTAAAGACTTAAGTTTTAAAGCCAACAACAGCAGTGAAGGCTACGAAATGGATAAATACCAGGTTTTCATCTCTCTGGAAGATAACTCGGAGATAAGTGCAGGTTATTGCAACAAAAAATTAAAGTAAGGTATTTCAACCTTAACGACTATCCTATACTTCTTAAATTCAACCCTTTCAGGGCAGAGTGTATATGATACCAGTAACCACCGGTAAAGCCCTTGATTATTCGGGCTTAGTCCTTACAGGAAAGTCCTGCATACTGTCAAGACCATCGTTTTGAGTGGGTAAACTTAACTTATGTTTGAACTCATCGAATGACTAAAAATGACTGTCTTAGTCATCCGTGAGTCAGTATTCCTGATTTCCTATTTTTTATTGTAAGGTGATATTAAGATACGAAGTGACTGATCGCGTGAAAAATAGCTTTGTGCCCAATTCACAAAAATAAAAAAGCGGTTTTTGACACCCACTATAGCCATCAAATGAACGAATAACCATAAAAACCAGGCAAAAACGCCTGAGAAGCGAAAACCGGGTAAATCGGCAACAGCCATGTTTCGTCCTATTGTAGCAAGGCTCCCCTTGTCGATGTATTTAAAAGGTTTCCATGAACGTGATGTTTTTAAATTGCGGGCCAGGTTATTAGCCTGTTGAATGGCCACCTGAGCTACCTGTGGATGACCGTTGGGGTAGTGTTGATCTCCTTCTACCAGGCAGGCATCACCGATAGCAAAGATATTTTCATGCCCTTTCAAACGATTATACTCGTCGACACTCAATCGTTTTCCACGAGTATATAGTTCTTCCTCAATCCCACTTGTTTGTCGCCCGCTAACACCAGCCGTCCATATCAGGTTTTTAGCATATAGAGTCGTTTCGTCGGATAAGCTCACTTTATCTCCATCATAATCTTCGATACGCGTATTGAGATAAACCTCAACGCCGAGCTTTTTTAAAAACTTCAAGGCTTTGGCGCCCGCATTATCAGACATACCATTTAAGAGCCTTGGAGCGGCCTCATACAGCCTTATTTTCATTTTACCGAAGTCCAGCTCGGGATAATCCTTAGGCAGCACAAATCGCCTCATTTCGGCAATAGAGCCTGCCAGTTCCACACCAGTCGGTCCGCCTCCAACAATTACAATTGACATGAGCTTGGCGTGCTCGGTTTTATCTTCGGTCAAATTGGCCTTTTCAAAGGAAGACAAGATACGGTTGCGCAGGTTTATAGCTTCTGCAGTGCTTTTCATCGGAAGACTGTGCTTCTCCAGATTGGCCGAACCGAAATAGTTGGTATTAACACCATTGGCCAGCACCAGGTAGTCATAGTGCATTTCACCGGCTTCTGTTGTGATCATCTGATTTTGTGTATCAACAGAGGTTAGTGCGGTAGTTCTGAAATGCAGATTGCTGTGGAGCTGGAATATTTTACGTACGGGAAATGAAATTGAACTTGGTTCAATACCCGACGCTGCCACCTGGTAAAACAAAGGCTGAAACTGGTGAAAGTTTTGTTTGTCAATAACAACAACCTGGTAGGCTGATGCACTTAATTTACGGGCCAGTTTAAGTCCGGCAAAACCCGCACCGATAATAACGACTCTTTTCTTATTGTTACGTGGTAAGTTAAAATTGTTCTCCATGGTTAATCTAACGTTTCCATCAAAACACATGATGGAAAAGAAAGTTTAGTAATATGAAGAAAAAAATCGTTAATTAATACAAAAGAGCGTATTTAGCATATCCTTACAAACTAAAACATATACTTTTAATACAAACATAAATCCTAAGCAGATTCATGTATTTTAATTTTAAATGTAAAGTACTTTTGACAAACATAGCTATAACCAACTACCACAACGGTTGTCATTATTTTTGAAATGGTCGGATAGAAACCCCATACCTCAACAAAAAACTTAAGCAATAAATAGTTAAGCACAATACTTCCAAAAACAGTTAAACCGTATCGAAACAGTTGAATTCTGCCGCGTAGGTTTGATTCGGTAAAGGTGATGTACTTGGAAAGCAGAAATCCACTGGTAAACGTAATGGGAAAGACAAAGGCAAAAGCTGCAATATGTGGGCTTATAGCCACAATGCCAAGATCAACAATCTGCTTTTTGAGTATAAAATTATAAGTAACAAAATACAATAGAATATCAAAAGCTGTATTTGCACCACCGCAGGCTGCATAATTATATGTTTGACGAGGCAAATACTTCTTAAAAAGAGGGTAAAACCAATCGAGTATTGTTAAAATCAAACGCCTTATCATAAATCAGTAAAATCTATTTACAGGCAAAGCTAGTATAATTATGGTTTATGAAAGATATTCAAGATGAAAATTCAAAAACAGTATAAGTAAGAATATGCTATGCAATAAAAATTGGCAGTCCCATGCAGTTTTATAGAACACCAAGGACCAGCCACGTCAATACAATGGTAACAACAATGAACAAGGCTATATCTTTTAGTCGCTCCATAATAGCACCCATCATTACACGTTGTTTGGCATCATCGGCATAGCTGTATTCTGTTTCTTTTCTTCGTTTTGACATTGCTGGTTATCTTAGGGTTTGATTGATTAGTCTAATATATGCTGACTCAATAAAAGGTATACATCATTGATATTTGTTTTCTTACTGAATTCCTTTACAATGGGATCATTACTACCTGTTAACCATATTTTCAGCTCCGCATCCAGATCTAAAAAACCGGTGCTTTCCTTGCTAAAACGAGTGATCGATTTATAGGGTATACTTTGGTAGTCCACTTTTTTTCCGGTTACCCCTTGCTTGTCCACCAATATTAAACGCTTATTGGTAAATACCCATATGTCGCGAATCACCTTAAAGGCCTTTTGAAGGTGTTCTCCTTCCACCAAAACAGGCTGAAACTCCTCTGTCAGTTTCTCTATGGATATTTCACCCGCATGTCCAAGAAGTCCGCTTATTAAACCCATGGTAATGTTCTATTTGCATTTAAAAATAATAGTTATCTGCAACAGAACGATAAATGGTTCAATTCTGTTGATGAATGAAATAAAAACTGTGATAAATGGACAGAAATCGATGACTAATAGTAAATAAACGCAAGTGAGCGTTTTTAAGATGAGGAATTGTTAATTTGGATAAATGTCAATCTATCCAATTGTGTAAATGACGAATCGAGGTCTATAAACTGCCCGACTAATCAACTTTTAAACTCATTACAGCCGGCATTAGAAGTCATTACCATGACATGGTATGCTTGTGTACCAGGTCGTGCTAATTTATATGAACATGGTAACCACAGGTGATGACCCGTGCGGTTAATGGTATTAAGTTAAGGCTTTGACACCATGATTTGGGGCAACACTTAGTCTGATACCTGATCAACTACTTTACACTGATAAACCTGTAAACCCCTAAACTTTTAAACTTCTAAACTATAATTTAAACGATAGCAACTAACTTATCAATCCGCTTAATACCTTAATCATCATTAGTCACAAAAAAAAGCCCTTCAAGCATAACACTTAAAGGGCTTTATCAGAATTCTACTAAATACCTTATTCGCCAGTCTTAACAACATTTACCCATTGCCCGGGTTGTCGGGCTGACACGGAGCTGTTATACATCGCTTCACAGCTTGTTGCCGGCATATAATATCTTCCGATATAACTGGCATTTAACAATACCACAAACTTTTTATGCTTTCCTCTTTGAAGGTCAAAATATGAGTAGACACGGTCATCTCTGTAATCACGGTAATCAGGCACATTCAATTCGTGTGCTGATTCAATATCTTCCATGCGTGTATTACGTATCTCCCACCCTGAAGGGAAAATTTGTGTCAGTGCCAGGTTCTCGACGTTGCCAAAATTTCCTGGGTTCTTTACAGTTACGATCGCCATAAAATCAGTTCCTTGTTCCAACTGACTTACATCGAGTCGTTTTCCATTCAATGACTGATATTCAACATTTAACTGCAGATTAGAGGCTTTAACGGTCTTATCATCTTCGGCCGGAATACCATCCATGATCACGCGCGCAAAAAGCATGCCTCCCGAGGTGTTTTTAATAGTCACTGATCCCTTGATATCTTCTGTACCTAATTGTTGCTGATATAAGGCCAGTTGTGAACTTACTTTCTTGCTTTGTCCATTGGCCTCCCATTCAAACTTAAATTCTTTGTTTACTCCTGAATCTCCGATAAATTTCGAAACAGCCAACAAACAATAAGCTGTAGTCTGAGTGCTCATCCAGCGTTGCCCTGATAGTGATTCTGAGAGTTTCTGAAGTAATTCTCCTGCCTCATTCTTCTTGTTCATTAGTACCAATGTTTCAAGAATCATCGCTAAATCACGTTCCTCAGAACCATAGGTGTAACTATTATCTCGTTGGTTAACAACACTCATTGTTGTTGTATTAATGAGCTCATTGGCTACCTGAGCATGCCCGGCTAATGCGTAAGCAGCTGCCAGTCGCCAGGCACTTTGATTGGATAGTCCACTTTGATTGCGCATGCGGTTCATTGCGCTTAACTCAGGTTCGCCTGCAAGGGCCAGGGTGTATAAACGATAGGCCTGTGCAAGGTCACGGCCACGATAGGTGCTGTTTCGGCGCCATTGCCGTGCTTTTCTCTTCTGGTATTTTATCCATTTATTTTTAAACCCAACAGGCAGATTATATCCTTTTCTTTCGGCCTCCAACATAAAATGACCAGCGTAGGTAGTGCCCCAATCCGATGATTCGTAAGAACCCGGCCAATATCCCAGTCCCCCATCGTTTTGAATAAATCCAGCCAGGCGATTAATGGCCGCCTTCACGTTTTCAGTCGCTTTAGCGGCTGTTACTTCTCCGTTTTCAATCACATCAGACAAGTACAACTGAGGGAAAGCGGCCGAAGTCGTTTGTTCCACACATCCATGAGGATAACGCAATAAATATTTAAGGCGGCGTCCGAAATCAAATGGAGGAAGAGCAGACACCTCAAACGTCGCTTTATTTGTTCCTGCCATACCAGGCAAGTGGTATGTTATTGTTTGACTGGTTCCGGCATCAATGGTAATACTTTGAACTGTTGTAATTGGCGGATTAGGATTTCGCACCTCTATTTCAATCTCATCAAGGGCTTCTTCACCTCCCGATGTAGCCAGCACTTTAACTTTGCCAATGCCCATTATAGGATTAACCTTAAGTTTAAAAGTAGCTATCTGCTCGCCGGTTTGATTGAAACTCAGATGCTGTTCCGCCGCACCCTGGATGCTAATCAGCTCATTACTTTCTACCTTGACTTTCACATTTTTGACGCCTTCTTTCATTGCAAAAACAGTAACAGGCAGATCGACTGTTTCATTGGGTCCTAATACACGCGGCAAAGTTGCCAACACCATCAAAGGATTGCGTACAGGTGTTGTTTCTTCAGCCTCGCCATAAGCATTGTCGGAAGAAGCCACTACCATTGTGCGAACAGAACCTACGTAACGTGGCATCTTAAAGGTATGTGTTTCTGTATCTCCTTTATCAAGCTTAAATGGTCCGAAGAATTTCACCATCGGCTTAAAGCGATTGGCCTTTTTACCGCCTTTCTTACCACCTGCTTCTCCATCACCACCAATACTGAAGATCTGCTCTATTTTGCCTCCGTAAGCACCAATAACCTCATCATACATATCCCAGGTTTTAACACCCAATGCTTCGCGTGCATAAAAGTGATTCCATGGCACAGGTGTTTTAAAACGCGTCAGGTCCAGCAAACCATCTTCAACAATGGCCAGAGTATATGTCATAGGTCGACCATCGCGTTCACTCACTTTGATGCTCACTTCTTTTTCCGGACGTAATTCAGATGGCATCCGGATCTCAGGGTAAAGATGTGTTTCCGGATCTTCAGCCATCAAAGGAATAACCCCATACATACGTATTGGTAAATTATTAACAGTTTGCGCGTGAGACTGAAGCAAGGTCAAATGCACATAGGCATTGGGGGTCATATCGGGCGTAACCTCGAAGCTAAACTGATTTTCTCCCTTAACAGGCTGTACCCACCAGCTTTTAAGGACCTTATTTCCATTCTCTATACTCACCAATACACGTCCCTGACCAGAAGCCGGGAAACTAATGGTAGCCTGCTCACCGACCTTATATTTTTCTTTATCAGCACTAAATGCCAGCATACTTGCTGAACCAGGATCATTTCCCCTGCTATTTCCTGCCCATCCCGGCCAATCGACATAAACCGTTTGTCCGCAGGCATGTCCATTCTTTTCATCAACCACCCTGATCAGGTAACGTCCCCACTCGGGGTATTTGACCTTAAAATCAAACTGTCCTTCGCCATTGCTTGTATGCACCTTGCCGCTGGCAATAAGATTTTGATGGCGTGTACCAACATAACTGGCCAGGTCATCGGCGGATGATTCCCACCACCAGCGCCAACTGACTTTATAGATATAGTATGACAGGTTTCGCACAGACATGGGTTCACCCTCTGGTGTCAGCGAAACAACCTGTACGGTGTGTGTTGTATCGGTTAACAACATCCCACGTTTATCTCCTTTTGGAGCCTTAACACCTACGAAAACGGGATAAGGAGCATATGGTACAGTGAAACGGTCAATACTAAAATCTCCACTTTCCTCAAAAACACGCGTTACAAAAGAGGCTTTAAGAAATCCAGGGGCGGCTTCCTGCACATCCATCGTTGCATCAACGAGAGCCTGCCCTTCATCATCAAGTCGCCCTTCAAAAATAGTTCTTTCATCTGACTCAAATCGACGCGACGGATCATCAAAGTAAAAATCACCGTACTTTTTAAATTGTGTTTTACCCTGGTTGAGCGTTACTGTTACATCGGCTTTAAGATTGCGTGCAACAGCACCATGCAGCCAGTTAACAGTCATTGTGCTTTGTGTTGCCTCTCCTGGCAATAGTAAATCAGTGTTAAAATCGAGATTGATCTTTAATCGGTTGGGCTTAATGGTTTCCACCCTCATGCCTTTTTCAAAAGTACTACCTCCTACTTTTATGCGGGCACGCCACATGCCAGTTGGTGCGTCATGTGCTGTTTGCGTTTTAAACACATAAATATTGTCATCATTCAACGACTGCACCTGCCTGTTTATCGTTTGCCCCCTTGGACTAAGCCATTCAAATACAACAGGATGCTCCTTTGGCAAAGCCTCTCCTTTATTTTCGAGCATAAACGATACAAACAGGGTATCGCCAGGACGCCACACACCGCGTTCACCATAAATAAAGCCTTTCATGCCCTTTTGCACAAGCTGGCCACTGACATCAAAACGACTCAATGATAAAGAATTACCATCATCCAATCGTAAATAACCACGTTGATCGTCATTTTTTGCAATTAACAAGAATGGTTTTTGCGATACAGGTATTCGTGCCAATCCATTCGCATCAGTGCGCGTTTTGCCGACAGGCTGCATCTGATAATTGAAGATTTCTACTTCAACGCTGCTCAATGGCTGTGTATTGCGAATATCAGTGATGGCCACAACCACCTCTTTGTCTGTTCCCTGCTTGGCTATTATACCTATATCTGATGCCAGAATATTGCGACTCACCATTTTATTGCGATAGTACATGTCAGCACAAGGATTTTCGCGCTCACGCCAATCATAATATCCCTGGTAACCATCCCAGTATGAGCTGTAGTATTCAGCAGGCTGATCCCAGTAAGCTATATCTGATTCGGTAATTCCTTCCTCTTCATCAACTGTTTCTTCCTTATTGTTATCAGCACATGGGTACAAGCTGTCCTTCTTACGTATTTTTAACTCCACCCTGTAAATTGCTCCTTTTTCAGGAGTTATCAGATCAGACAGGTTCAATGAGAAACTATTCCATTGTGTCAGATCCAATGAACGATCATTATCCAGTCGTATGTTTTTCTTGAATATGAGGCGACCTGCGCGACGCAACTGATACTGCCCGTCCATGTTATTGACCTGCAAAAATCCGCCCACATTACCCTCAAATATTTTAATAATGCGTACCTGCACACTTTTGACACTAACAGCCTTAAAAGGAAAAGTTAATCCATTGGAGTTGGGCAGGATGGTACCTTTGCCAATCAATTGCACTTCAGGCTTTGGCGTTTCGAATACCATATCATAGGACTCTTCTGCCTGGTGGGTGTAGCCCAATATGTTTTTTATCCCCTCTGAAACGCTTACCTGACGGGTGCCAGTTAAGCGAAAGGAAGGGTAAACCATTACACGGTTACGATCAATAACATAGCGCAAGCGCGATGCTCCGCTGATATTGATCAAACCATTCATATTCTGGCGCTCATCCAGGGGGTCGGAGAATATGACCAAAACGTATTGTTCGGGTTGCATTACCACACGTACATCGGTAACCTTAAAATCAGTTAAAGAAGGTACTTCGAGCTCATCCCGGTCTGACTTTTCCACGCCTACTGCCGAACCATTGTATTCAATAAGTAAGGTACTGCTTTTCTCACTTCGCCTGATACCCTTTATAGCAAAGGCATGTTGTTTTTCACTGCTTTGATGTTCCCACTCTATTTCTAAAGCATTCCCATCCTGCGATGCCTTAACCAGGCTTTCTACTTTGCTGTTATCAATATGATCGGCCATTGAAATGCGGCCCCTGTATGTATTTTCTTTTAAATCATCAGAGGCATCGGGTTCAAGACCCAAGGACTGTACACGGTAATTTTGCTCAATCGTACTAAATCCGAAATTAAAGGGTTCCTTTTCACCGGAAAACAGTTCCACTAAATCTACTTCTACCTTATATTGAGTGCCTGATGGCATACGCTCATCCGGAATAAACTCAAGCGTATGGCTATCATACCATTCCAGTTGACCTGTGACAGAAGGAGAAATGGATAACAGATCTTTATCGGCATCCTGTCCTGGAATGACACCGGCAATCTTTTCAGAAAACTGAACCTTAATACTGGTTTCATTGGAAATAATTCCTGAAGTAAAAGCTGTGACTTTGCTGTTGAAAGCTACTTCTTGTGTGGATTGCTGCTTTTTATTTTTGCAAGCATTAAAAAAAACGATAGTCAATACTAATGAGACGATCAGCAGTGTGTGTTTATGCATATTGTTTAGGATTAATGAATTGTTTCTAAAGTTAATAATAAAGTGCACGTTGCTGATACATAAATATAATTTATCACATTGCATTTACTTTTGACCTGAAAGATTAGTGCTATAAATCATCTGTATATATCATTAGTTTATGTTACTTTGTAAACACCAAAACATTACACCAACTCATACCCTTAAGCATTAACTATTTTTCATTTTGCTATGAAATTATTGTTTCGTAAAGGTATAAGTTGGAAGATCCTTCTCTTGTTAGTTTACTGTGCTGCCAATGGCTTGAATGCTGCCTGCCAGCAGCTCTCCTATGCCGATTCATCAGAACTAAATCGTTTATTTAATTACTCTTTTCAGGATTCATGTTCATATGAAACCCGCTACAACTATTTAGATTCTATTGTTAATTTTTCCAATGAAACAGGCTACCCGCAGGGTTATATTGAGATGCATTATGCCAAGGCACGTATTTTGAGACGTAACCATCAATACCAGGAGGCGCTTGAACAGTTGTCGCAAGGATTAATGCTGTGTTATCAATATGAGAACATAAGTCGGGAACGTGATATTATGCTCGAATCCGTTAATGTGTTTTTAAAACTCAACCTTAATGACATGGCTGCATCAACAGGTGAAAGCATTTTGCTGAAGGGTTTATTGAACAGGAGCGACAGCGCCATTTTATTCAACAATATTGGTATTGCCTATTACAATCAAAATGCCCTTGACAAAAGCCTTGAAAACTTCCTTAGATCAATAGAGATTCACAAAAGTAATAAGGATACTTCGGGAATGGCCTCGACCATTAATAACATCGGAATGGTCTATGAAAAAACAGGTAATGCGACAGAAGCACTGGAACATTACCATCAAAGTTCAGGCTTATATCTAGAAAGCGGGCAGTTAAAAAACTACACGACTGCTCTTTTAAATATCGGGAGCTTATACATTCATCAGCAAGAATATGAGAAAGCGGTTCACTATTATCAAAAAGCTGAAGCCATCTCCGATTCTATTAATCATTTGGCTGGACTGGCCAATGTTCATTTCAATTATGCTATTATCTATCAATCAATAGGTGAATATGACAATAGCATCAGGGAGCTAAAGCGGGCGATGAAAAGTTTTAACGAACTGGGCACGATCAGCAACGAAATAGAGTGCCTGGTGGTAATGGGTCAGAATTATAAAAAAACCAAACAGTTCAAAGCAGCTAAGGAGGTTCTTAACAGGGCATTAACCAAGGCATTACAGAATTCGGACATACGTTTATTAAAACTTATTAATGAGGAATTATCAGCGATATATAAGGCACAGTCCAATTACAAGGAAGCCTTTTTTTACCTGAATCAATCCAATTTATACAACGACACACTTCAGCATCAGACCAATACCTATGAATTGGAAAAGCTTAAACTGGCCTACCAAACCAACCTGATAACCGAGCAGTTTGAGCAAACGCTACAGAGAGACAGAGCTATTCTGGAAGTAGAAATCAGTGGCCAGAAGAAACTCACTTATATATTCCTTGGAGCCTTTATCGTATTTATGATACTTTTTGTCTGGGCCATTAGGAATCAGCTAATCATTAACAGGCAAAATAAAATACTCAAGCAATCCAATGAAGCAAAAAACCAGCTCCTTTCAATAATCGGGCATGATTTGAGAGGACCTGTAGGCACATTGGTTTCCTTCATTGAAATGCTCTTAATACGTCTTGAAAGCATTAGCCGTGATGAAATGCACCGATACCTTACAACCTTAAAATCATCAACAGCCGAAACCTATAACCTGCTGGAGAACCTTCTGTTTTGGGCGCGAAGTGAAAAGGGAGAAATGAAATACCAGCCTGCACGCATACATGTTGAAGATGTGTGCAACCAGGTTTATTTCCTATTGCGCGAATCAGCCACAAAAGATGACGTGCAGATTATGATCAATTGCCAGCCAGAATTGACTGTCATGGCCGATGAAAACATGCTTAAAACAGTGCTTCGAAACCTGGTATCAAATGCCCTTAAGTTTACCACAGCAGGTGGCTCCATTTCTATTCATGCAGAAGAAAAGGAGCAACATACTCTGTTTTGTGTCAAAGACTCAGGAATAGGTATGAATGAAGAGATAAAAAAATCCTTGTTTAAGGAGGATGAAATTTATACCAGCAAGGGCGTGCATAAAGAACAAGGAACAGGCTTGGGATTAAACCTTTGCCTCAAGTTTATTAACAAACACAATGGTCGCATTTGGGTGGAATCGGAAGAAAGAAAAGGAACCACATTTTATTTTACTATTCCACGCTAAGATAAACTGACGTATCTTTATCCAGGATGGGATACTTTTTAAATTATTGCAATGCCATTTTCCATTCGCAATTAATCGGTGTATCATATAGGTAAAAATTGCTTTATGGAAAGAATAATCTCATCTATCACTTGTCAGAAATGTGGAATCTGCTGCCAAAATTTTCCCTTTGTGGAGCTTAATGACAAAGAAATTACCAGACTGGAAAACTTCACAAAACTAAACAGAACAGATTTTACAGAACCCAAAGGCCCAAGTTATGCAGATGGCTATTTTCTGAAAAGCAAAGAAAATGGCGATTGCATTTTTTTAAACAGCCACAATGGCAACTATTCATGCGGTGTTTATGAGGCGCGCGCTGAAATATGCCGCAATTATCCGGTCAATGAAAAACACTGGCAGTGGTGTTTCGAAAACAGGAAAAAATAATCTTGTCCTTCCTATTTCAATTCTAATCTTTCTTTCATAACTTTTTACTAGCCTATCCTCCTCCCTTTCTGATAATTACATTCGTTTAACAGTTTTACATTTACCGTTTATGACACAACAGTAAAATAAGCTTCCTAAGCTCTGTATGGCTCTAACCCTCTGCAATGCTTATAGTAGCTCCGGTTCATTATTGATCAGTCAAGAATACATTTGGTACAATATATCACCATCCCATGTTTATGAGATGGCATCACATCCAATACAAACTTTAAAACTCAGTCATTATGGAACACGGACCTGCTGCCAAACTTGGCATCGATCATGCATCAAAAAAGAAATCAAAGCTGGGAGTAATCCTGTTCATTGTGTATTCAGTTGTATACGCAGGCTTTGTAGTTATCGGAGTAGTCAATTATGAGTTGATGGGCGAAATCATTTTCGCGGGTCAGAACCTGGCTGTTGTGTATGGTTTTGGCCTGATCATCTTTGCAATCATTCTTGGCCTGATTTACAATGCCATATGCACTAATTACGAAAACAAAATGAACAAGGAGGAACAACCATGATCTATACGCCTTCAATTACGGCAATCATCATATTTGTTCTTTTTGTGATGGTTGTGCTGGCATTGTCCTTTTACTTTGCCAGTAAAACAAAATCGGCTTCGGGCTTTTTCGCAGCCGGTGGTACCATACACTGGGGTGTTAATGGCATTGCCTTTGCCGGAGACTACCTTTCAGCTGCCTCATTTCTGGGAATATGTGGAATGATCGCCTTTTCAGGCTATGATGGTTTCCTGTATTCAATCGGTTACCTGGCCGGATGGATCGTTGCTTTATTTTTAGTTGCCGAACCTCTCAAGCGACTGGGCAAATACACCTTTACCGACGCATTGGATGCCCGTTTTGACTCTAAAGCCATCCAACTGACAGCCGCTATCAGCACATTAATTGTGTCCATGTTTTACCTCATCCCCCAAATGGTTGGTGCAGGAGCTTTGGTTAAACCATTATTGGGACTGGAACATCATTGGGGAGTTATTATTGTAGGGGCCATTGTTATTTTCATTGTGGCTACTGCCGGAATGACCTCGACTACTTATGTGCAGTTTATCAAAGGAGCTTTGCTGATCATTTTCTCAACCGTTTTATCAGTGTACATTTTCAACAATGGCCTTAAGTTACACCCCGAAACTGAGCACCAGGAATACCATCGTTTTATCTCCATTTCCCCGGGCATGCAAGGTGATATGGTGATTGATGCTGCAGACTATGGTGTAGTTAAGCAACAAAACGTTAAAGATCATACATTGGTGAAGCTACAGAAAGATGGTGTTAATCGCTGGTTCAAGCTTGTAAAAAACGGAGATACGTTTCTTTTGCAAGAGATGCTTTCAACTACAAATATTCATAATGGGCTTAAACTGTATAATGGTGAACCCGCTGAAAATGCAAAGTTTTACCAGGTGGGCCATATGAGTAAGATACTTGTTGACGGTAAAGAGGTGGAACAGACCGGACCTCTGGGTCCCTTTAAATTTCTTTCAACCATTGGGGAAAGTGAAATCGTGCGCTTCACCCGGTTAAAGTTTAACGATGGAAATGATAAAGTAACTGTTTGGTACCAAAATATAACAGCAGGGAGTGACATGATGAAACCAGGCTTAAGATTTAAAATTGGTAAAGATGCCACACCCATATCAAAACTGAATTTTATATCATTAATGATCGCCCTGTTCCTGGGCACCTCTGCCCTTCCCCATATTCTGATCCGTTACTATACAGTGCCCAGCCAGCGCGACGCCCGGAAATCAACCATCGTTGCCATTGCCTCCATTGGTGCCTTTTACATATTAACGATGTTTATGGGCTTAGGTGCTGCCATCAATGGAGTACTGGATATGGAAAGTAGTAACATGTCGGCTCCATTATTAGCTAAAGCCTTTGGTGTGGGGCTGTTTTCAATTATTTCTGCCATTGCTTTCGCCACCATTTTAGGAACCGTCAGTGGTTTAATTATCGCTTCAACAGGTGCCATCGCTCATGATATCATTGACATATACATGAAAAAGAACCTGAGTGAAACAAATAAAGTACTGGCAGGCAAAATATCGGCCTTTGTGGTTGGTATCATTGCCATAATACTTGGTATCGCTTTCAAAGGAATGAACGTTTCCTTTTTAGTGGGATGGGCTTTTGCAGTGGCTGCTTCAGCCAATTTACCGTCCATCCTCATGCTGTTATTCTGGAAAAAGACTACAGCAAAAGGTATTGCTTCATCCATCGTGGTTGGCATTGTGGCAGCAATAGGCCTGATTCTTACCTCTCCAATGATGTGGAGTCGTTATGGATTAAATCCAGAAAATGCGATTCATCAGCTCGACAATCCTGCTGTATTCTCATTTACCCTTGCACTGCTGACACTTATATTCGTATCATTAGCAACACAAAAAGATAACCATAAAAAGAAAGATATTTAGTAAGTTGATTTTGATTAATTTACATACCCCAGGCTCTACTTATAGACCGATTGACAGGCTATAATTCTGAAAGTATTATGCCGTATTGCGATAAGCTACGTTAAAAGGTCCACCAATGGTATCAGGTCAAATTCGCCTTTTCCCGGGTGGGCTGTTTTGATGTATTCCTTATTCAGCATAAACAAGCGACTATTAAAAGTATCCTGGGGATAGCAGTTGTCTTCATGGAAATATTCTTCATCAACATGAGTAAAGTTGAGCTCACAGTGTGACAATTCCCATTGATCACCTGCTTCATTCATATACAATAGCGGATAACCATGGGTGCGGCAGATAATTGGGCGCGCTTCATAAATAGTACATTGCTGATCTTTCAAAAAGAAACACTTCTCCCCTGTTTTCTCAGGTTTATCCTGCTTTAAAACTTCGGGATACAACTCTTCCATCTTTTGTCTGATATAATCAAACTCAACAGGAAACACATCGAAATTCAGACAACACTTATCACAGCCCTTTTTGCAAGCCATATTCGCTTTGTGTTCATCCCACAGTTTAATTGTCGAATAATCAATCTCATCTCTCAATGCCTTATATGTATCCAAACCGCCCATGTTCATCCTGTTTTTTTTTGCAAAGGTAATAAAACCTGATGGTTGAAGTGTCCCCTCTTATTCTGTTAGCTCCATCCACTCACTTCTTTTATTCTTTGGTGAATTCAGATAAGTATTTTGTCAATGATAAATTTGGCTTATTTTTGCAGTGAGTGTAAATGTGATTAACCTGCCTCTCCGGGCTTAGTTATTTTCCCGTATTTATTTCAACCATTAACCTTATTTAAATGAGCACACAGGTCGACTCTTTACAATCTCTTGTTTCCAGGTACATTAACACGACCAATAAAAGCGTATTTCTAACCGGGAAAGCCGGAACAGGAAAAACCACCCTGTTGCATCGTATTAAAGACCACACGCACAAAAACATGGTGGTTGCCGCACCTACGGGCATTGCTGCAATCAATGCGGGCGGTATTACACTTCACTCCTTATTTCAACTGCCATTTGGAGCATTTATCCCTGATAATAATGGCATTGACCCTGATCGCATGCAAACATTGGCTCATATTAATACGCCACGTTCGCTGATCAAAAACATCCAGATGCATACTACCAAACGCAATCTTATCAGAAACATGGAGCTTTTGGTCATTGACGAAGTCAGTATGTTACGGGCCGACCTGCTGGATGCAATAGATTTGATATGCCGACATGTTCGTCGCGACCATAATACTCCTTTTGGTGGATTACAGGTATTGTTTATTGGCGATATGTTGCAATTACCACCTGTCACAAAATATGAGGAATGGAGTTACCTGAGCCGCTACTATAAAAGCCCTTACTTTTTTGATGCACAGGTGCTGCAACACCATCATCCGGTACACATTGAATTACAAAAGGTATACAGGCAGACGGATCAACGCTTTGTTAACTTACTTAATAACTTAAGAGATAACCAGGTAAGCAACGAAGACATTAAACTGCTTAACAACTATTACCAACCCGACTTCAATCAACAGAACAACGACGGTTACATTCAGTTAACCACGCACAACGCTATTGCCGACAGCAAAAACAAGGAGTGTCTGCAGGAGTTGGATGGTCCGGTTTATTCGTATAACTCCAAAGTAAAAGGAGATTTTAAGGAGCACCAATATCCGTTGGATGAAGTGATGCAGTTTAAAAAAGGTGCCCAGGTAATGTTTATTAAAAACGATTTCTCAGGTCAGCAACGCTATTTTAATGGAAAAATTGGCAACATCAGCCATATTAGCAATGACACAATAGAAGTAAGTTTTAGTGATGGAAGTGAAAAGGTTGTGGTTGAACCCTATACCTGGGAAAATAAAAAGTACTCGCTGAACAAAGAAACCAATGAAGTTGAAGAAAGTGTTGCAGGCGAGTTTATTCAATATCCTATTAAACTGGCCTGGGCCATTACAGTGCATAAAAGTCAGGGACTGACCTTTGATAAGGCTATTATTGATGTGGGTAAAGCTTTTGCTTCGGGTCAGATTTATGTGGCACTTTCCCGACTGACATCGCTGGATGGGCTGGTTCTTAAAACGCCAATTCCACATCAGGGAATCGAAGCAGATGCATCACTCAGAAGCTTTGTGCAGCAGAAGATGAAGCAGGAGGAATTAGAGCCGATTCTTATGCAGGAGTCACAAAAGTACTTTAACGATTTTGTGCTCAAGGCTTTTGATTTCAATGACCTTGTTGTGTCTTTGCATCAACATCTAAAAGGATACACAAAAGACGAAAAACGTTCGAAAAAACAACAATACAAATCCTGGGCTGAAGAATTACTGAAGGAGACCGAACCATTGCAAAGCGTAGCCAATAGCTTCCGCTCACAGGTTTATCGCATTGCCACATCAGGAGATGAAAACTACGTTACCACACTGATTGAAAGAGTCAATAAAGCCATTGGCTATTTTCAACCTCCCATAAAGAAGATCCACTCCAATATTATCGCCCACATTGAAAATGTGAGTGAGTTAAAAGGCGTGAAAGCATACCTAAACGAATTGAAAGACCTTGCTGCACAATACTACTCCCTCCTGCATAATATTCTGAAAGCAAAAACCCTGTTAGAGTCATCTTTAAAAGGCCTGGACGTTAACAAGGAAGACATTGATCAGCCAGAACTGGAGAAACAGCCAGAAGAAAAGCGTAAAAAAAGAGCTGTAAAAGATAAAGAAGCGAAACCACCAAAAGTAGCAACCTACCTGGTTACATGTGCCCTATACAAACAAGGTCACGACATTGCTTCCATAGCCAAAGAACGTGGACTGGTTAAAACAACAATTGAATCACACATCGCCCGCTGCATTAAAGAGAATATACTGTCGTTAAATGATTTTGTTGATCACGAAAGCAGGGAAGCAATAAAGCAGGGAATCAAGAATTGTGAAGGTACAGCCTTATCAGAGATCAAAGAATACTTAAAGCACAAATATTCTTATGCCGATATAAAGTTCGTACAATCCTGGATGCAGTCTGATGGAGTATTATAAAACTCCGCCTCTGCTTTTTCAGGAAACTATGAATGGAAAGTTTAAATGCAGAGGCAGAGCTTTTTGGTTAAGGCCTTGCTAGAAAATTATTAATAAGGTTACAATTATTAATATCACCAATTGATACAACAACACGATCTGCGGAACGTCCGGTGATTTCATAAAAGCAAACAGCTTATTTGAAATAGCTTTCTTCATAATGTCAGAGTTAGATGTTAGTGTTAAAAGTTACGCTGATCAACAAGCAAATTCTGTGCCGTAACCTTGTGTTTTTTGAGTCATTTTGATATTCATTTTATTTTTTATTTCTTTGATTTGCTTATCAAAAAACCTTACACAATGAGAATAGCTCCCCTTCTTATATTGTTAACAGTTGGTTGTATATGCCGTGCTCAGGAAAGACAACTTATATCGGCCAACAGTTTCACTTTTAAATCGAACTATAATTACTCCATTAGCATTGGTGAACCGGTTATTGACCTGTTATCAAATGGTAATATCAAGTTCATCCAAGGCTTCATTCCAATGAAATCCACAGCAATAGCATCAGACATTGAACAGCCGGAGCTATCTGTACAGATTTATCCTAACCCGGTTACATCTGATATTTTTATAAAAGGAATTGATTTAAGCAAAGGCTTCTCATATTCAATCATTGGAACCGGAGGCACTATCATAGAAAAAAAGAAACTCACTCAGGCCCGGATTCATGCCAGTCACCTGGCACCCGGAAGTTATATAATTACAATTTTCAATAATAAATCAACCTATAAGCAAAAACTAATTAAACAATAATTCTCCCTGAAATCACAAAATATGAAAAAATATACCATCTTAGGAATACTACTGTTAATAACATATCTGTCACAAGCCCAGGTTCCGGAGAACATAAATTACCAGACACTGATCAGAGATAATAGCGGGAATTTTGTTTCAAATGAAACTGTTTCCATTCGTCTATCATTACTTCAAGGCAGTCCTACAGGGTCTGTTGTTTATTCCGAAGCCCATATGACGCAGACCAACGACTATGGCTTAATAAATCTGAAAATAGGAGAAGGAGCATCTTCAGATGTATTCAGTGATATTAATTGGGCACAGGAAACCTTATTTATTAAGGTGGAAGCCAAAGTTGGTAATGCGGCTTCCTATGAAGAAATTGGCATATCTCCTTTTAGCAGTGTGCCATATGCTTTATTTGCCAAAGATGCCAATATCACTCTCACGGCGGGCGACGGTATCGATATCAATGAGAAAACAATAAGTGCCCAGATAAATAATCCTTTATGGAACGCCAATAGCATTCAGAATAAAGACATTTCAACAAATGAACCTCAAACAGGTGATGTTCTGATTTATGATGGCACCCAATGGACTCCCGGCCAGCAAAACACCGTTCCTTCAGGCTCAGGAATCATTAGTTTTAGTTCTGATGCCCCTGATGGCTTTGAATTTTCAGGAAATACCATCACAACAGAAAAAGTTGATGGAAACTGGGAAGAAGTCGCACCGATGTATAATATCAGACGATATGCAGCTACTTGTGAATACAATGGTAAACTATATGTTTTTGGCGGAGAAGACACCTACAATTTCACAACCCGTTATGCAGAAGTATATGATCCTTCATCAAATACCTGGACAGAATTAGAGCCAATGCCTGTTGGCAGAACAATTGGAGCGGCTGTTGCCCACAATGGATTAATCTATGTTTCGGGAGGCTTGACAGAAGGAACTAATACAGGTTCAACAAGAGTTGATGTTTATGATCCGGCACTAAACACATGGTCTGCCATACCATCAATGAATCATGGGCGATACTTACACAGTTTGTTTGCTTATAATAATAAGCTTTATGCGGTTGGCGGCCTGGTGCGATTAAGCGACCCTCAAGTTACAGCAACTATTGAAGAGTATGACTTTACAGATCAGACATGGACCGTTATAAATACCATACCTACATTTTATCCAGGAACTGTTTCAACTATTCTTAACAGTACCATTTACTTCACTTGTGGTTCTGACACCCCAGGTGATTCATATTCATGCAAAAGCAGCGTATGGTCATACAATCTTGATACTCAGGAATGGGCTGATCTAAAACCATTAAACACACCAAGAATTGGCTGTGCTTTTGGTACAGTTGATAACCACCTGATCATTACTGGTGGTATTTACAATGGCAATTATCTTTCTTCTACCGAGTTATATTCTCCTAAGGATAACACCTGGTTTGATGTTTCAGACCAAATAAAGGCTCCATCATTTTCAATGAGAGGAAATGAAGTAAATGGGGTATTTATCATGACTGGAGGGCAATACAAAGAAAACGGAACAGCCTACAAAACAAATTCAACTCAAACGTTTAACCTGGTCATCAGTAAGGAGAAGGTATACATCCATCGCTCACAATAAGCTAAATTTACAACTATATTCATAAATAAAAGACCGATAATCTCGGTCTTTTATTTTTTTGCTTATTGCTATAAGCTAAATTTGCAGAAACTAAATTATTCAATGGATCAAAACAAAATCTTTTTAACCGGTTTATTATCAGCCAGGATAGGTGGACTTGAAGTGGGTAACCTTGGAAATTTCGCCATAGTTGAACCATTTATCGATAACCTGAAAAAAGAGTTTCCAAACCACTCGATCAGGACTTCCTTCCAATTGTCAGAGAGTTTTGAGCAACAAAAAGAGATTACATGTTTGCGCAACGAACGCTTCTGGAATTATGGCAAATACACAGCTAAGCAAACCATTAAAGACGCATTTAAACTGCTGCTTTATAAAATAAGTTTTGGTTCATCAACTAAAATAATCAATTCGAGCAAACTATTAAAAGAGCTATATAACGCTGATTTTGTTATTGATTTCAGTGGTGATGTTTTTGGTGAAAACGCCAAGTTCAATGTTTTCCTGGAGGGGGCAGCAAAAATATTCTTTGCCTACGCTTTAAAGAAGAAAGTATTTGTATTAGCAAGCTCACCAGGTCCTTTTAAAAAGCTTTATAAACGTCTGATCGTAAAATACCTTTACAACAAATCTGAAATCATCCTGAATCGTGAACCAATAAGCACCGACATGCTTATTGAGCTTGGACTGAACAAGGAAATAACAAAAACATCAGCATGTCCTTCATACCTGTTTAAAGGCAACCCTCCTTCTACAGAATCAGGACTTTTAAACAAGTATGGCATTCATAATGAAGATAAGCTTGTAGGTTTTATTCTGACAGGCTGGACCCTCAAATATGCCCCTTACAATAAGTTGCCACGCGAAGAAGATGAACTGACAATATTCGTAGAGTTCCTGATTCACCTTTATGAAACCTATGAATTTAAAATTGTCCTTTTATCTCATGGCAATACAACATTGGACAATGGTGACCTTGTTTATGGTAATGACTACTATATTCTAAAACAGCTATTTGAGATGATTCCTGAAAAATATAAAGACAGGATCATTCTTATCAACGAAGTATTTGATGCGAAACGTGCCAAAGCATTCATAGGTAATTTTGACACGCTGATAAGTGGTCGATTACATGGGGCTATAGCTGGCATTTCTCAAACTGTCCCAACAATAGTTTATGATTACGGTCATGAACCTAAAGCACATAAACTACGAGGATTTTTAAGACTTATCAACTACGAAAACTTCCTTTGTAATCCAACGGACCTTGATGAGATGAAGAGTTTATTCAATAAACTCTGGACCAATCGCCTTTCAATAAAAGAACAACTAAAAGAAGAGGTGGCTTCCGTTCAGAGCAAAGCCTTACTCAACTTTAAATCAATTAAAAAATTTATATGATACGGGTGGTTTTTCTTGGCATGGGAGGTCCCATTACCACAATGGTTTTAAATACATTACTAAGCCATAAAAATGTGGAGCTAATGTGCCTGATCAAGCCACTTCAAAAAGGTAATTCTGATTCTAAAGCCAAACAGATATTTCAAAAACTCCCCCCACTTATCCAAAGGGCAATCAGGAGTTGTCGAATAAAGTTTCTTAACATCGAAAAGTGGCAACTACCTGATTTAATATCCCGCTTCAATATTGACGTGATCACCACAGGTGATATCAACTCTGGTAAAACCATTGAATTAATTCAGTCGAAAAAGCCAGACTTAATTGTAGTCGCTAACTTTAATCAGATACTAAAAAAAGGAATCTTATCCATACCTAAAATAGGCTGTATCAATGTCCATCCATCCCTATTACCAGACTATCGGGGTGCAAATCCGATTTTTTGGATGTTCAAGAATAATGAACAAACGGGCGGCACTACAATACATTTGATTGATGAAGGAATAGACACCGGTGGTATAATTAAGCAGTCGGAATTCAGATTAAGTGAGAGCGAAAGCGTTCAATCATATAGTATTAAATGCGGGCATGCTGCAGCAAAAGACCTTAACAGCGTTCTGGATTCCCTCTCTGAAAATACTTCATTGTCAAGCGTGAACATTGTTAAAAAAGGAAAATACTACCCCAGACCAACTGAAAAGGATGGCGAGTTATTGCTTATTGATAAGCCAGAGATAGTCTTGCGTAATTATCGTGTTATGAAAAATTACACCCCTGTTTATCTGAGCATTGACAATAAACAATTTACAATTACCAGTGCCTGGATAGATAAAACAAACGAGTCTGGTAATGAGCCAAATGAATTTGTATATTCATCAAATGAAAAAGCACTAAAATTCAAAGGTACATACAATGCCTAAATATTCTATACAAACAATTCCCTACGATACAGCTGCCGGTGATTGGAATGAACTTCTAAGTAATTCCGTTAATGTGAGCCCTTTTCACCACCTTGAATGGTTAAATGCATACTCAAAAGCCAAGGGTGAGTCTTTTGAAATAATAGGGTGCTACAATGAGAATAATGAGATCGTTGCAGGATTTGCCTATTTCTACCGAAAGAAATATGGATACAAATTAATTATTAATCTTTTGGGGATTGATAATCATATAATATACCGCGAAAGAGCAACAAAACTACAATCAAAAAAAGAAAGCTACTATTTTGATATTTACGAAGCAATAAACAACTACCTGGATAAAAATTGCAATCACATAGAATACACCCTGAGTTATTGCCATACTGATATTCGTCCTTTCAAATGGCAGGGATTCAAATCTGAAATTCGATACACCTACATAGGTGACCTGACTGACACGGATACCTTGCTAAAGAATTTTAATCCGGATGTAAGGAATAAAATTAAAAAAGCACTCAAACTCAACTATAGATTTGACTGCTCCAACTCAGCAGAAGAAATATTAGTCAGCCATCAATTAATTAAACGCTCACTGGATAAAAACAGTCAAGCACAGGTGCTTGATCAGGAAGAATATCAAACATTTTGCAAGCTGCTTCACCAGGCAGAAATGATTAAGGTTTGTAATATTTACAACGACGAAACTCCAGTGGCAACAAGAGTGATCATTCACAATAAAAATCAAGCCATTGATTTCCAGGCCGGAGGTAATGAAGCCTATTTTAAAACAGGTCTTAATCAACTTCTAAGCTATAAGATATTCGAGATGCTGCACCAAAACAACATCGGACAATATGACTTTAGAGGTGCAAATACTCCAACTATTGCAAGATACAAGTCAGGTTTTAACTTTAATTTGAAGCCATATTATCATATTTGGAAAGACAAAGGTTTAATGTTTAAGGCAATGCTAAAAACAAAAGAATTAATCGCGAATGTTAGGTAAGCTCAGAGAACTCTTTAAAGAAAGCTTCTTCTATGGCATTGGCAACTTTCTGACGAAAGCCAGTGGCCTTTACCTGTTACCGCTGTATTCAACCTATCTCACTAAGGAAGAGATCGGTTTAATGGGGCTTTACGAGACTGCTTTCTTTTTTCTGATGGCCATTGCAGCCTGGGGTACCAAAAGCGGTTTCACCAGGTGGTATAATGATATGCCAACGCAAAATGATCGCAAGTCTTTGTTCTTTACCACCTATGCTTTTAATGTGATCAGCAACACAATAGGGGTTGTCCTCACAGCAATCATACTCTTTAACCTCAATGTGTTTGATACTGAAGGCAGCGAACGCATTATCCCCTATTTTTGTTTGTCAGGATTGTTCAGACTGCTTTATGATGTGCCTTTTATTATGCTAAGGGTTCAACAAAAGGCTTTCAAACAAACAACTTATCAAACACTGAACATAGGCTTCACGATCCTTTTTACTTTTTACCAGCTGGAAATAAAAAACAATGGTTTTGAAGGCATCTACATTGGACAGCTAATGGCTAATGGATTAACCTTTTTAATAACAACCCCCTTAATAATTAAAAGCTGCCATTTTCGTTTTAAAGGCACACTGTTAAAAGAAATGATCCGTTATGGCTACCCACTGGCTGTTTCAAATGTTTTGTTACATGTTTTGGCCATAAGCGATCGTTATATACTGGAAGCGTATTACTCTCTGGCGGATGTTGGAAGTTATTCGGTGGCTACCAAAGTCACAAACCTGCTGCAGTTTCTGGTTATGGGCACCTTCATTACCTCCTATACTTTCCAGTATTACAAATCTCTAAATGAGGAAGACAACTCTCGTTATCACATAAAAATATTCAGCTATTTTATGCTCTTTATGGTCCTGACGGGAATTGCCATTACCTATTTTTCCAAAGAGATCATTTTTATCATCATGGCTGGAAAAGTTGAGTATTTTGATGCCGTTCCTGTCATTCCATTTCTGATGACAGGCCTTATCTTTTCAGGCATGCAACAGGTGTTTAAATTACCACTGACCAAAGCCAAACTAACCAGGCTCATTTCAATTGTGACCATTGGAGCCGGCACCTTAAATGTTGGTTTAAACTTCCTGGTTATACCACAATTCGGCAAAGAAGGTGCTGCAGTTACAACCGCTGTCACCCAACTGACAGCCGCCCTATGTTTTTTGTATCAAAGCAGAAAAATAGAAGGCACCCAATACGAGTGGCGTAAAATCGCATTGCTGTTAATCCTGGGTATTGTATTCTGTGGCGGATTCTTTTTGATACCCTCCATCAATATTGTGCTTGACATAGTGGTAAAACTTTGCTTATTGACCTTATTTATTCTATGCCTGTTTATATTTAACTTTTTTGAACCCATTGAAAAACAAAGAATAACAGAGGCATGGACCAAATGGAACAAACCAAGGGATATTATTGATAATATTAAAAGCTTAAACAAAAAATAGTGCAACTTAAACATTCAATAATCAAACTATACCGGTTTTTACGTGGCAAATCGCCGTATATCACCCGGACTGCAAAAGTCAGGCATGAATGGGTTGGCAGTTCAAACGGCGGTTTTTATGTAGCTCCTGAATATATTCATCCCGATTCAGTGGTTTATTCCTTTGGAATTGGTCAGGACATCAGTTTTGACACTTCCCTGATTAAAAAATACGCTTGCAGTGTATATGGTTTTGATCCAACCCCTAAATCAATTGAGTGGGTCAAAGCACAGGGTGAAATATCCAATTTTAATTTTGTACCCGTTGGAATAAGTGACAAAACAGGCGAACTTGAGTTTTTCCTGCCTCAAAACGACAAGCATGTCTCGGGTAGTTTGGTTGATAACACTGTCACCAATTCAGAAAACACCATTAAGGTGCCAGTTAAAGACCTTAAAACAATTGCCGGTGAATTAGGTCATCAAACCATCGATGTACTTAAAATGGACATAGAAGGCGCCGAATATGATGTGATTCCAGGCATTATTGAATCCGGTATAGACATCCGACAGATTCTTATTGAATTTCACCATCGTTTGTACCCCGGGGGCAATAAAAAAACCAGGGACGCCATCAACTTGTTGGCTAAACATGGTTATAAGGTTTTTGCCACCTCGGACATAGTAGAGGAAATATCGTTTATCAAATCTGAAGAATAAATGCAGCAGGCTCTCAATCATAATCAACTGGAATACGTCTTTTTTCACCTGAATCAACACATTGATTTGTCAGATGAGATAAGGAACCTGATCCGGTATTCTAAAGAAAAACCAGGCAGTAAACTTTTGTCATTCAGAGCATCTAACAATACCATCTCACTTAACAGTCAAATAGCATACAAAGATGAGTTAATTCCTAATTTATTTCCACTCTCTGACAAAGAACAATGGTTTGACCCTGAAGGTGAATCGGTAGTATTCCATCATGATATTTTAAAGGCAGCTTTCTATTTATTAAGTGCTTACCAGGAGTTAAACTCTGAAAACACTGATCATATGGGGCGTTTTCAGTTCAACGGTTCTGTTCAGGAACAATTGCAGATCGTCCAAAAGCCCATTGTCAACTACTATTTCAATATCATCAGCGATGGCATTGAACTATTTTGCCGGACCCATAATATTGCTTTTAAACGAAAGCGTTTGTTCAACAACTTTGGCTTTATGCTCACGCATGATGTTGACAGGGTTGATTATTTCCACTGGAGGGAAACGGCTTATAAAATAATGCAGCTGGCAGGTCTCAAAAAAGCACATTACAATAAAAAACGATTGTTTAAGGCCACTTTGAATGCCATTCTCCCCACTTTCTTTCCGGGTTATAAACAAGATCCATGGTGGAACTTCAAAGAACTGCGTAAGCTTGAGAAAGCTCACAACTTTAAATCTGCCTGGTATTTCCTTAACCGCGACGGCTCACCACACGATGCCAAATACTACCTTGAAGAAACAAGGATCAAACAGCTCATTAACAACCTTGAAGCAGAAGACTGTGAAGTTGGTTTGCATGGCTCAATTAAAACAGCTTCAGATCGAAAAGCAATGCAAAAAGCAAAAAAACGCATTGATGCTGTAGCTAACCAAGCTATCGTCGGTACGCGTCAGCACTTCCTTAAATTCCACTACCCTGCTACGCTGCAAATACAACAAGACAACGGCTTGCAATACGACACCACAATGGGCTTTGCAGAGCATGAAGGCTTTCGTAATTCCTACTGCTACCCTTTTAAACCTTATGACCACACCAACGACCAGATGATGCAGATCTGGGAGTTTCCCTTGACAATAATGGACACAAGTCTCTTCGGATATAGAAATCTCAATTACAATAAAATGAGAACTTCATTTGAACAACTGATAAAAGAAATCAGACAATTTGGAGGATTACTTGTTATGCTCTGGCACAATTGCAATTTCGATGAATATGAAAACCCTGGTATCAAAGCCTATTTCACTTCACAGCTGGAAGCTATTGCCAATCATCAACCGGAGTCGCTTACTGGTAAAGACGTTTTACTAAAATTAGCCTGATCCTACATTTTAGATCTGATAGCCTCATCAATAATCGCAGCGCGTTTTTCAAAAGTATGCTCACTTAAAGTTCGTTGTTGCCCCCTTTGAGCAATGGCCTCCATATCTTTGGGGTTATTGAGCAACCATTTGATCTTATCTTTAGCTTCACCTATTGATTGATAAGACACTACCTCATCATTACTAAAGTATTCATTCAAATCCGGCTTCCAATCTGTCAAAAGACAGCTCCCCATCCCGGTCACTTCATACATACGCATATTGGCTGCAAATTCTTTTGCTATATCTCCATGTATATTAAAGGCTATTTTTGACTGTGCAATTTCCTTAAACATATCCATTGCAAAAACCGGCTCCTTCATTTGCTTCATCAAAGCGCCACTGACCCTTGAAGATTGTGGATAATGCTGAAGTTTACTGACCTTATTAAAACCCGCAACTTTCTTATTAATCATATTTAGCCCTGACTTTTTGAAAAGCCGACTGGCAATAAAAGCCGCCTGACGCAGAGCCAATCCTTTCGATGAGTTTGTGTTTAAATTAATTAAGAGGTTGATATCAACATTTTCTTTAATGAGGTTTTCAAGCAGCTGTATGCGCTCTTTATGAAAATTCTGATCCAATATCAGGGAACCGGTAAAAAGAAAATCATGTTTGTTTTTCCGCACATTTTTAAGCTCATCCAAAATGCGTCCATCAAAGGCATGAGGCACAATAATACACTCGGGCAAGCCATTTGATTCCAAAAGTTCTTTAAAATACGGTGCGCAAACCGTAATAAGATCAAACGCTTTGAAATCGGCATAATATTGCGGCGATATGGGAGAACAGCAATTGCCAATGGCTAACTTTATTGAAGGAATCTGTCGCTTCAGAAAGCGAATAAAGTCACCGTTAAAGCTATAACTATCCTGAAGCCAAATAATATCAGGCTTTAAACACTTAAGCTGTGCAACAAGAATCTCTTTATCCGTTCCTGACTTTACATTATTCTCTTTGCACCATTGCTCTTGCAGTGGCCTGGCGTTGGCAACAATCTCGTGCGCATCATACCACATTTGGTTAAAAGCAAAGACATAAGCATCAGACCAGGCAAAACGCTGCTTCATTAAATGCGCATGTCGCTGCTCATAACTAAGCCCGCTCACTTGTGCATTTTTGTTATAGTAATAACTCAAAAAGTCTTTGTAATAAGAAGTTATCTTAACCAGTCGGTAACTCATAGCATAATGTGTAAAGTGTTACAAAAGTGCAAAATCTTTAATAAACTTCGGCCATCATCACACCTGTCATAACACAAGCTCTGTGGTTAATTTTTGTTAATTCAAAGATTAATTGCCATCTTTTCTCACTCATCCAAAGGCATTTTATATTTTTGCAGTAATTCTGAAACATGGCAAGTAACAAACAAATAACAAGCGGTCGTAAATTACGAAGTTCATACATTACAACAACCATTAGCATTGCCCTGGTTTTATTCCTGCTGGGCATTATTGGTTTATTGTTTTTAAATGCACAACGCCTTTCCACATACGTTAAAGAAAACATAGGCTTCACCATATTGATTAAAGACAATGCACGTGAAGCTGAAGTAAAACGCCTGGAAAAGTTATTAAGCACATCACCATACATCAAGCAAACAGAATACATTGATAAAGACCGTGCGGCAAATGAACTTAAAGACGAGCTGGGTGAAGACTTTGTCGAGTTTTTAGGTTACAACCCATTATTGTCATCTATTGACGTCAAGTTATTTGCTGAATATGCCAACCCTGACAGCCTGGTCAAAGTGGAAGAAGTGATAATGGAATTTCCACAGGTGAAAGAAATCATCTATCAGAAAAACCTCATTCACCTGGTTCACCAGAACGTAAGAAAGATTGCTGTGGTGCTGGCCGGTTTTGCCGTGATGTTGCTTTTAATTGCAGTTGCGCTTATCAACAACACCATCCGCTTATCAGTCTATTCGAAACGTTTCATTATCCGAACCATGCAATTGGTCGGCGCAACCAAAAGCTTTATCAGACGACCCATTCTCTGGGGAAGTATCCTGCATGGTTTTGTCGGCTCGGTATTAGCCATTACCTTGCTTGCCGCCATGATTTACCTTAGCAGTAAAGAACTGGCTGGCGTCATTGGATTTAACAACATTGATTTAGTCTTTATATTATTTGGCATAGTAATCATCCTGGGTATTTTCATCACTTTCTTATCCACCTTTTTTGCGGTTAATAAGTATTTGAATTTACGAACAGATGACCTGTATTTCTAATACTAAAGACTATTGTTATATACACTTAAATAAGTAAACATGTCACAAAAGGAAGAAGATAAGAAATTCCAATTTGCCCTGGCAAAAGAAAACTACATACTTTTAGCTATTGGATTTGCCATCATCATTTTAGGTTTTGTTCTTATGATTGGCGGCAGAAGTGATGACCCAACAGTTTTCAACGAAGAAATATTCAGCTTCCGACGCATAACACTTGCTCCTATCGTGGTGCTGTTTGGTTTCATGTTTGAGATCTACGCCATCATGAAAAAGCCTAAAGGCGATAAGTAATATACAATTAAAATGCATTAAACCCCTTGTTAATACACAAGGTCTATATTGCACCATTCTATTCATCTATTGATCTGATCAAATGGGAGTTATTGAAGCATTGATTCTTGGAATCATCCAGGGATTAACGGAGTTTTTGCCCGTAAGCAGCAGTGGTCACCTTGAAATTGCAAAAGCCATATTTGGAGATAATGTGATTGCTGAAGAAAGTATGTTTATGACAGTGATGCTACATGGCGCCACAGCTGTCAGTACAATCGTCGTTTTTCGAAATGAAATCTGGAAGATCCTGAAAGGTCTTCTTCAGTTTAAATGGAACAGCCAGACAGCCTTCTCGGTTAAGATCATCATATCCATGCTGCCGGCGACATTTGTCGGACTGACCTTTAGCCAAGAGATGGAAATGCTGTATGACAATCAGATACTGCTGGTTGGATTTATGCTCATTATCACCTCAGGGCTGCTTTATTTTGCCGATAAAGCAAAGAAAACCAAGAAAAGCGTGAAGTTTCAAAGCGCCTTTATTATTGGCGTCGCCCAGGCATTGGCAATTCTGCCAGGTATTTCGCGTTCAGGCGCCACCATTTCAACTTCGGTTTTATTGGGGATCGATCGCAGAAAAGCCACCCGCTTCTCCTTTTTAATGGTAGTACCATTAATACTTGGTAAAATGGCCAAAGACCTGTTCTCGAGTGATTTTACCACAGCAGGCACACAGGCGCTTCCTGTTATTGTGGGATTTATAGCTGCATTTGTTACAGGGCTCTTTGCCTGTACATGGATGATCAAATTGGTTAAAAAAAGCAAATTGACCTATTTCTCTGTTTACTGTGCCATTGTTGGATTAATTGCCATTATCCATCAATTATATTTTTAATTATTACCCATGACAATGAAAATTGAATATAGTGAAGAACGCTTTCGTGAAGGACAGGTTCTGTTGATTAACAAACCTTTGGATTGGACTTCTTTTGATATTGTCAATAAGATTCGTTTATCGCTAAAGCGCTATTTAGGTATCAAAAAGATCAAAGTCGGACATGCAGGAACTTTGGACCCGTTAGCCACCGGGCTTGTTATTGTTTGTACCGGAAGAGCCACCAAACAAATTGATCAGTTCTTAGGTATGGACAAGCAATACCTGGCCAATGTGCGCCTGGGGGCAACCACACCTTCATTTGACCTGGAAACGGAGGCTGATAAACATTTTCCAACGGAACATATCACACAGGAAATGCTGGACGCTGCCATTGCTTCGCTGACCGGAGAAATTGAACAGGTCCCTCCCATGTTTTCAGCCTTAAAAATAAATGGTCGCAAAGCATATGACCTGGCCCGACAAGGAAAAGAAGTTGAATTAAAAGCCAGGAAAATAACGATCAGCGAATTAAAATTATTGAAGCGGGACGATAAAGACCTGGAATTGGATGTTTCGTGCAGCAAGGGTACTTATATCCGTTCGTTGGCAAGAGACCTTGGGTATGAACTTGAATCAGGGGCTCACCTAACGGGTTTAATCCGCACCCGAATAGGACCTTATATGCTATCAGAATCCATCTCAATAGAGGAATTTGAAAAAAATCTTGCTACTTTTGCAACAAAATAGAAATTGCCACGTATAAGGTACGCCTGTTGTGTGCAACAAACAAAGCTTAATTACGTTATTATTAAGCTATTTAAACAATTTATCATCTTGCTGTAATGCAGGGTGATTTTCTTTGTTTCATAAAATATAGAAGCAAATTAGTAAAACGAATATATATGAAGTTATCAAAGTTTAAGTATAAACTGCCCGAAGAGCTAATTGCATTACACCCTGCCGACAACCGCGATGAATCTCGCTTAATGGTATTAAACCGCCAGACAAAAGAAATCGAACACCGCATCTTCAAAGATGTTATCGATTATTTTGACGATCAGGATGTAATGGTATTCAATAACACAAAGGTGTTTCCGGCCAGATTATATGGTAACAAGGAAAAAACCGGTGCTGAAATTGAAGTATTCTTATTACGCGAATTAAATCGTGAGCAGCGCTTGTGGGATGTTTTGGTTGATCCGGCCCGTAAGATCCGTATTGGTAACAAATTATACTTCGGTGATGATGATAATCTAGTTGCTGAAGTTATTGATAACACCACTTCACGTGGACGTACACTTCGTTTTCTGTACGATGGTTCCTATGAAGAGTTCAAAGAAGCTCTTTACGGAATGGGAGAAACACCACTTCCAAAAATAATCAACCGTGAGGTTGTACCTGAAGATAAAGAACGCTATCAAACTATTTACGCCAAGCACGAAGGGGCCGTTGCTGCTCCTACAGCCGGCATGCACTTTAGCCGTGAATTGATGAAGCGTCTCGAAATCAAGGGCATTGACTTTTCTGAAATTACCCTGCACGTTGGGCTGGGAAACTTCCGTCAGGTTGATGTTGAGGACTTGACAAAACACAAAATGGATTCTGAACAGATCTTCATCACAGAAGGAGCTACAGATATTATCAATCGTGGTAAAGATCGTAAAAAACGTGTTTGTGCAGTAGGTACGACTGTTATGCGTACACTGGAGAGCTCTGTTTCAACATACGGACATGTGAAACCGTTTGAAGGCTGGACCAACAAATTCATTTTCCCTCCTTACGAATTCCAGGTGGCCAATTCGATGATCACCAATTTCCACTTACCACTATCAACGCTGATGATGATGGTTGCTGCTTTTGGTGGTTATGATTTCGTTATGGAGGCCTATGATGTTGCCGTTAAAGAAAAGTACCGTTTCGGCACTTATGGCGACGCTATGCTGATCATCTGATTAACTCATATATTTGATAGTAAAGCCGGCCTCAATGCCGGCTTTTTTATTGCCATATATGGCTGCTTCTGCTATCTGACAGCCTCAATAAAGTCACCAACTCCATACCACTACCTTTGCAAAGACTTAAATACTGCATGGGTTTATATAACCGTTCCTTTTTTGTAACTTGTGGTTAGCACCTTTAAAACTAATCAGGTATGGTACGTTTATTTGTTCCCATTAATTACTCCGACTACTCAGTCAACGCCCTGAATTACGCCATTAAACTGGGACAAAAGATTCCATCAACCATTACCCTGGTAACATGTAAAGACCCTGTCACCGACAAACGGGATAATGGCCTTAAGGAAACTAAACTTGATGAGCTCAAGGCATCTGTTGAATCCGGCTTTACAGCACAACAAAAGCAGAATATCAACCTTTTAACACGCAGTGAAACAGGCTACCCCGAAGATATACTGGTTGATATCAGTATCAAGGAAGAACCAGATGCCATAATCATGGGAACACGTAGCAAAGGTGAAACCATTAAAGAATTGCTTGGCAGTATAACAAGCGATGTCATTAAAAATGCCAAGGTTCCTGTTCTGGCTGTTCCGGCCGATTCTACTGTTGACATTGATCGCCTTAGTAATATTTTATTTGTCACTGACTTTGGCGATAGCGATTATCGTTCCCTCCACAAACTCATCCGCCTGATCACACCTTTTCAGACCCAGATCTTTGCCACACATTTTAAAGCTTCTCAGCCCGATAAATGGGATAAGAAACGACTCGAGGAAATGCGACTATACTGCAAACAAACCTACAGGAACTATAATATTTGCTTTGATTTCATTACGGGGGAAGATTTTATCAGTGACCTGGATGCATTTATCGAATCCAGCAAAATAGATTTAATAGCAATGACAAGACATAAGCGCAATATGATCTCGAAATTGCTTCACCCCAGCATCACTCGTAAGATGCTGTTTCATACCGACATTCCTTTGTTGGTATTTCACGAATAATGAAACAATGTTGCTTTGCAGGTGGTTATTATTGAGAAAAAGAGTAATTTACGAACTCACTTAAATCATATAACGAATCGGACTTGCCTTGTTCAGTAATGAGGACAGAGTTAATAAATAAGTAAACTATGGGAACAGGTAAAAAAAGAATAGGGATTTTATCGGCCGGAGGTGATTGCCCCGGAATCAATGCCGCCATAAGAGGTGTTGGAAAAACAGCCATTGTTAAATATGGCATGGAAGTAATTGGTATTGCCAATGGTTTTAGCGGACTCATGAATATGGAAGCCACCCATATGGAAGAGAAAGACCTGTCTGGAATTATCACTGTTGGAGGAACCATATTAGGAACATCTCGCTTTAAGCCTTTTAAGGTGGAAGAAGGCGAAACTGAAAATAAGCCTAAAATAATCAAAGAAAACTACGATAAGCTGGGTTTGGATGCCCTTGTTTGCATTGGCGGTAATGGCACCCAGAAAACAGCTAATTTACTGTCTCAGGAAGGCCTGAATGTGATAGGTATTCCCAAAACAATTGATAACGATGTATACGGCACGGATGTAACCTTTGGTTTCGACTCTGCCGTTGACATAGCAACAGAAGCGATAGACCGCCTTCACACAACGGCAAACTCCCACAAACGTGTTATGGTGATTGAGTTAATGGGGCATAATGCCGGCTGGATCACACTCCACTCTGGAATTGCTGGTGGTGGTGACGTTATTCTATTGCCTGAACTGGATTTCGACCTTGACAATGTTTGTAATTGCCTGATGGAACGGAATAAAGTTGGCAAACCATACTCAATTGTAGTGGTTGCTGAAGGTATTGAAAAACCTAAAAAGAAATCGGCAGCCAGCTATATTGGAAAGAAAATTCAGAAAATGACAGGTATGGAGACCCGGGAAACCATACTGGGATATATCCAGAGAGGCGGCAGCCCAAGTCCGCAGGACCGCATACTGGCGACTCGCTACGGAGCTTATGCGGCAGAATTAATCCATCGCGGCGAATATGGCACAATGGTATCATTGAATAAAGATGTTATTACTTCGGTTCCATTAAGCGAAGTTGGCGGTAAGTTAAGACTGGTCAATCCTGATCATTACCTGATAGAGCAAGGTCGAAGCATGGGTGTGTGCTTTGGTTAGCCTATCGGTTTAAACATATTTTATCGGCTGGTGTTGTTTCTTTCAATACCAGCCGTTTTTTATGGACATAAAAATTACATTTTAATAGTTTCCCTCTCCTACAATTCATTGGGCAGAGTTCGCTGTAAAATATCTATATTTGCGCAAAACATTGGATTATGCAAGCAGAAGAAATCAAGCAGTTGAATGAGCAGTTTGCAAACTCAACACCCCAGGAAATACTAACTTATTTTATCGAACGATTTGGTGATAAAATTGGTCTGGCATCAAGCCTGGGAGCCGAAGATCAGGTTTTAACCGAGATGGTGATCAACATAAATCCTGATACAACAATTTTTACATTGGATACAGGTCGGTTATTTCCCGAGACCTATGATCTGATTGATCGTACCTCACGCAAATACAAGAAAAACCTGAAGGTATACTTTCCAAAGAAGAAAAAAGTCGAGAAGATGGTTAATGCCAAAGGTATCAACCTGTTTTTCGAAAGTGTTGAAAACCGTAAAGAATGCTGTTTCAACCGTAAAATCGAGCCTCTTCAGCGGGCCTTTAAAGGTTTGGATGTATGGATTTGCGGGTTAAGAGCCGAACAATCAGTTACAAGAACCGATATTCAGAAAGTTGAATGGGATGCCAACAATAACATGGTAAAAATTAATCCATTAGCCGACTGGAGCGAGGAGAAAGTATGGGCATATATCAATGAAAAAGGAATTCCTTACAACACATTGCATGATAAAGATTTTCCAAGTATCGGATGTCAGCCATGTACGCGTGCCATTATGGAAGGTGAAGACGTAAGAGCCGGCCGCTGGTGGTGGGAAAACCCAGACACTAAAGAGTGTGGTTTACACAAAAGATAAGTGTGTTTTAATGATATACAACGGGCTGTCCAAAATTAAAATTTCACGCAAAGGTCGCTAAGAAACGCGCAAAGACCGCAAAGTATATTGCTTTTTCAATCAATTCTTTGCGAACTTTACGCACTTTATTTTTGCGTTCTTCGCGAGAAACCTTTTTATTCAAGGACGGCCCTTTATTTTTTTGTCCCGCTATTTCTAAAATCTGAATATCAATCCTCCCGAAAAATCCCCCTGCACTGTTAATACACCGGTGCTTACGCTCACACCTGAACTTGTTCCGCCTGATCCGATACCAACAAATAATCCTCCACCTGAAAAATACATGGGTAACAATAATCGCCCCTGCAAGCGGATACCAACCCTGTCACTAAAGAAGTATTTAACTCCACCTCCCAGGGCGGCCGAGAAAGAAACATGATCTGATACACCATGTGTTGTCATATTAAACCACGTTGCACCTACTGAGATCATTCCAAACGGAACCAATGGTCCGTCTTTAATTTCTTTTACCGTACCTAACTGGAAATAATCGATTGCCATATCATAATTATCTTTCGTTCCGGTGGCAAAATCTTCATAACGTGCAGTTGTTTTGGAACGTGTATATGAAAATTCAACCAGTGACTGGGGTGCCACCTCCACCGATAACATGCCTCCAAACAGGTCTGAATTATCCATTGTGAATTTGGCCCGGTACAAATTGATATGTCCGTTAAGTGAATAGCCGTAAATTGGCGTTAACTCTATTCTGGGCCTCGTCGGGGCCGGTTTCTTTTCCGGTTCCTGCCACTTATAGGTTTGCTGAACGGTTCCCTTTGAACTGGTAGGGTTTTGTGCAATAAGATTGAATGCAAGAAACAAAGCCGCTAATGCAGCAGCTGCTCTTAATCTGGTTATTCTCATAGTTATAGGTTATAATTTTCAACTTCTATAAAGATATAACATTTAAAAGCAGCTTTTGATCAGAACAGCCTGATTAAATGATGCCAAGTATCTGAACGCAAATGACCAACAAAACCATTGCCACCGGATAAACGGTTGCATATGCTATTGCAGCGGCATTACTGTCGGTCATGCTGTCAACAGCGGCCAAACCAGGCGTACTTGTCATGGAACCGGTAATGGTACCCAGAAGGGTTAAAATATTCAGTGACTTCATGAAGTAAGCGGCTACAACTGCCATTAACATCGGAAACAAGGTAAGTATAGCTCCGACAACAAATAACTGAGAACCGTAGTCATTATAGGTATCAAGCAATGTGGCTCCCGCTTTGGTCCCAACAGAGGCTAAAAACAGCATTAATCCCAATTGACGGAGCAATTGGTTAGCAGCACCAGACATACTCCAAATAACAGGCCCTGTACGCCCGATTCGGGCCAATATCATCGACACAGCCAATACCCCACCCGTTAAACCAAGACTGAACGAGAACGAACCGCCGAATGACAAGGACATCTTACCAAACAAAACGCCCAGTACTATACCTGCCGCAACCGGGAAGAAATCAGTATCGGACAGCTTTTTATCATTATTACCGAAAATACGGATCACCTGCTTCATGTTTTCGCGACTGCAAGCCACCATTACCTTATCTCCCATTTGCAATTTAACCGATGGCGAAGGGGTAATATCAATTCCGCTTCGACGAATGCGGGTGACAGTGGCCTGGTAGTTGGTCCACAGGTTAAATACACTTAAGGCTTTGTTAACCGCCTCGGTATTGGTCACTAATATTGATTGTACCTCGTAACCGGCATCCAATGGAATTTCTTCCTTCGTTTCAGAGCCAATTAACATGGATATTTTCTCTAGTGCATCACTTGTTCCAACGGCCCTGACCAAATCTCCTTTGCTTAAAACAGTGCTGGTATTGGGAGTCGTTGTGCACCCATCATGCATCACACGCGAAATAACCGCCTGAGTCATTGAACGAACGCGAAGGTGACCTATGGTTTTGCCAATGACATTATCATTTTCAACCACCAGGTTACGATGTATAATTTCGGGAAAGCCTGATTCGGCATTCTTTTCGTAATTTTTTTCAGCGGTCTTTATATCAGCTTTGATAATTTTAGGATAAAACTTGGCAAAAAGTATTACTCCAATTACTCCAAATGGATAGGCCACACCATAGCCAATGGAAACCAATGGTGAATTGGTTGTTTCAATCGCTGCCGCCAATCCGGGGGTGGAAGTCAGCGCACCTGTTAATAAGCCTGCGATAATGGGCATATCCAGTCCAAAGGCATAGGATAATATATAAGCCATTACAGAAGCCGAAATAATTACAACCGTAGCAAGTAAAGCCAGGTTGCGCCCATTCTTTTGAAAAGAATCGAAGAATCCGGGACCTGCCTGCACTCCAATGGTATAAATAAAAAGGATAAGTCCGATCTTCTCCAGAATACCAGGCATTACAATGCCAAAATGACCAAAAACAAGTGCCACAAAAATAATGGCTGATATGTCGAGCGACACACCTTTCACTTTAAGATTACCAATAATAAAGCCTAAGCAAATAATAACGAAGAGAGCAAAATAGCTCGTTTGTATTAATTCCATTGAAAACAGATCGTTAATTTAGTTTAACAGCAGATATCTATGAATTTTTGGATATTCCGGAAGCTGGATTTAAATTATTTGCAAAGATACACTTTCCATCTCAACGATACTTTTATAATTTTAATAATTAGTTTGTGAAAAGAAAAGGAGCCATTGAAGCTTGCCTGAATGATATTAATACTTATCCACTAATAAGCCGGGAATACCCAGTATAAGGATTGAGATCATCGGAAGCACCATTGGGCAAACAAAATTAATTAGAAGCAGATGAAGAGAGTAAGAGTAATAGTTGATGGCCGTGTGCAAGGTGTTGGATTCAGATATTTTGTTGCCAATGGCGCTAAGATCCATAATATTAATGGCTATGTACAAAATTTACCGGATGGTAAAGTGGAGATCGATGCAGAAGGTGAATGTGAAAATATTTACCATTTTCTGCTTCAGTGTAAACAAGGTCCGCAATTGTCGCGTGTTGATACGTTTATGGTGAGTGACATTCCATTTTACGGATACAGACAGTTTAAAATTAAGCAAAGGTGATACATACCGCTTAGCAACCGACAGGTATCATTGGAGATAAATTACCAAAGCTCACAGCATACAGAGTAAAGCAAAGACAAAAGTATTTCTAAAAAAATATCACTTTAGCTGTAACATCTTTTAATATCACGGCGTCCTATTTGTGTCAATTGACAGATTTGTATGACAGTAGATGAATTTAACCAGGCCGTAAATCTTTATTCTGATGGCGTTTACCGCTTTGTTCTGAAAAATATAAAGGACGAAGACAAAGCAAAAGACATCATTCAGGATACCTATGAGAAATTGTGGAAGAAACATGCGGAGGTTAATTTCCAAAAAGTTAAAAGCTACCTGTTCTCTGCTGCCTACCATACCCTGATCGACCTGACGCGCCGTGAAAAGAAACAAGCTCAATGGGATGAAGTGGATTTTAAAAATCACTCACACAGTGATGGATACAGTGATCTGAATGAAATATTACACAGAGCTGTTGAACGCCTGCCCGAAACGCAACGTATGGTTGTGATGATGCGTGACTATGAAGGTTACTCATACAAGGAAATTGGTGAAATATGCGGACTGAATGAAGCACAGGTGAAGGTGTATATATTCAGAGCCCGAAAGTTTTTAAAGGAATACATCGGTAAAATTGAAATATTAGTTTGATGAAGATTAATAAAAGTAACTACGAAGCCTATCTTTTGGACTATCTTGAGGGAAGCATCTCTGCTCAGGACAGGGAGGCTTTATTATTATTTTTTGAGCTTCACCCTGAACTAAAATCAGAACTGGACACTGATATAAGCCTTGGGCTGAACTCTCAGGAACAATTAGCTTTTGGCTTTAAGGAGCAATTACTAAAACACGACGCCGATATTTATGAATTGCCGGTCAGTGAATACCTGTACATCAAAAAACAGGAAGATGGCTTAAGCAAAGCAGAAGAAACAGAACTGCTGGTTGCAGAACCCGATGAGCAACAACGTAAAAAGGAATCTGCTGAATACGGAAAAACAATTCTTAAAGCAGATCACACACTATTTTTTGCAGACAAATCGAAACTACGACGATTTATCTTGTTGCCGGCATTTAAACAATATACTGTCAGAAGAAGCATTGCCGCCGTTGCGGTCATTGCACTTTTTACTTCCATATGGTTCTTTACTGAAACTACAACTGATCATTCTCAGCAACTGGCCAGGACAACAACAGAGCAAACAACACAACAAACAACAGAGCAGCAGGAAACAGTCATTGCTCAAAGCAAAATACTGGAGAAATCTCTTCCGGATGAGAAACAACCTTCAAAAGACAGCTTATTGAAACTGGCGAAAGATCCGATGGAGTTAAAAACGCCGCCCGTTGCTGATCAAAATACCATGCAAAAGGAAAAAATTGAATACCTGGCAGGCATGGGTAATAGTGACGCATTTGATGAGCATAAGATAAATGCCTACGAGCATGGCCTTAATGTTATGATGCCCCAATACATGAACAACAACCTGCTGAGGCAGGAACTGGCATCTATTTATCGTCAAATTGAAGTGGAAGATTACACACCATCCCTTTCCCTCGCTTTGGTTGAAAGCGGCGTTAAGGTCATGAACTTCCTTTCAAAAGATCCGGTAAAAATGCAAAAATACTACAACGATAATGGTGAAGTCGTTGCCTACAAGGTGAAAGGAGAAAACCTGGAAGTTAACAGGAAAATAAAATAAGCCCTGTTGCGTATAAACGCAATTGTTTAACTATACCTATCAGGCACTTACCTTATCCAGGGGCATAGAGAAATAGAAATTAGATCCTTTACCACTCTCTGATTCCAGCCAGATTTTACCACCAAGTAACTTGAGCATCTCTTTGCAAATTGATAAACCCAAACCAGTACCACCCGTTCGGTTGGCCAACTCAATCTCAGCCTGTTTAAAGCGTTCAAATATCGTTTGATGCAACTCGGGCTTAATTCCTACACCTGTATCTTTCACAAAGAAAATGATGTCTTTTTTATCAATGTGATAACCCAGTTCAATCGTTCCTTTATAGGTGAATTTAATGGCATTATTGACCAGGTTATGAAAGACACGGGTTAACTTCTCCTTATCTGTGTAAATGGCCAGGCCCTGCCCTTCCCTCTTCACCTTCAGCTTAACCTCTTCTTTCATCAGGGGTTGAAAATAAGCATGTACATTATCCATCAACTGGTTAATTGGAAACTGTTCGTTATGCACGTAGCTATTCCCCGACTCTAGCAATGAAGTATCCATCACATCGTTAACAATGGACAATAACTGCTTTGAACTATTCAGTATTATATCAAGATACTGTTTTGTTTCTTCAGCGGTAGTCCCCTCTGTTTGCGCAATTTCGGTAAAACCCACAATGGCATTCATCGGAGTTCTTAACTCGTGTGAAATATTTTCTATAAAAGCAGTCTTGAGCTTCTCATTTTCACGCGCCAGGTTTTCTGCTTTCCGCAGGCGCTTTAAGTGAATTTTACTAAAGAAAAACAGTACAACTGCAGTCGCCAACACATAAAACCAGCCCTTATAATGCTGAATAAGCGTCAGTTTATCTTCGTTATCAGAAAGCTTTGCAGCCAGGTTATCCGAAAACAGTATCCAAAGTGCACCAATCACCAGATATATTACAGATAACCTGTACTCAAAAGGAATCTTCCTGTAACGTGCCAATAAGTTACTCATGCTTAAAGTTTAAGATTGACGACATCAGTTTAATACAATAATAACACTTTATTTCTCAAATGTAAAAAATGAGATTCGCTCTTTTAGTTCCTCTGAATAAGCGCTTAACTCAACTGCCCTGTCCGACATGTTTTCGGCTATTTGTGCATTTGTTTGCGTTGAGTTATTCAGCCCTTGTATGGCGTTGTTGATCTCGGTTACGGCTGTACGCTGCTCTTTACTTGATGATACGATCTCAGCCAGTAAATCAGATGTTTTACTAATTTCAGGAACAAGCTCAGACAACTTACCGGCTGTATTGGTAACGACCACCATGCCCTCTGAAAAACGTTTATTGATCGAGTTGGCTGAATCTTTACTTCGTTCGGCCAATTTTCTTACTTCAGATGCAACAACAGCAAATCCACTGCCGTATTCACCGGCTCGCGCAGCTTCAACCGAAGCATTCAATGATAAAATATTTGTTTGCTGCGCAATTTCCTCAATAGAAGATAATTCTTCCCTGATCGAATTCATGGAGTCAATGGCTGAATTTGATGATTCATTACCCGACTTGATCTCCATGGCGGAATTTTTGGCAATCGATTCGGTGGTATTGGCATGCTGTCCATTGGTTTCAATGGTAGCTGTCATTTCTTCCATGGAAACAGATATTTCTTCAACCGAGGCAGCCTGCGAATTGGATGACTCTGCCAACTGCCTTGATATTACGCTTGCTTTCTTGCTCTCCCCATTGAGCACATCGGCGGTTTCATTGACCGACTTAACAACCGATTTAATGGAACCTATCATCAGGTTCAGGTTATCACCGATCTGTGAGAATTCATCATTTCCTTTTGTTACAAACTGATGCGTAAGATCCCCACCAGCCACAAGTTTGTTAACCTTAATGATGTCGCGAATTTTAAAGCTTGTATTTCGTATAAAATAGATGCTTATGGATGTGACGATCAGCAGCACAAAAAGCATGATAAGAATTATCTTATAAATAGCGGCCTGTATATTAGCCTGTACATCATTGGAATTGGCATCAAGACTTGATTTGATAATGAACAGACCAACAATATCATTATCATTGTAATTCTCCATCGGGTAACCCAGTATGTCATTTCCATTATCCCAGGGGCTGGTCTCAGGGTGTCCGTGACAGTGCAGACATCCTTGTTTTTCAGACAAACGAACCGGTCGCATCACCCATAGTTCATTGGTTTCTTCGTGCGTGTAGGTTAAATCGTTTAGTGCCGGCTCTGATTCAAAGCGCCTGATAAACTCAGCCTCCAGGTCATTGGCCTGGTTATTGGTGTTTCTGGCACTTAATGAAGCCACCCTGAACATATAGTTATCGTCACCGGTATTGTTCTTGCCAACAGCCATTGATGCAAAGATGGGCACCTTTTTCAGCATACTTTCCTTTTCTTCGTCCGAAATAAGTCCATCGGGATTCAGAGCCCTTAATTCATCTATTTCGGCCTTCATATCAAACTGAGTAGCCACATACGATCGAACGGCCTCCATCCTGCTTAAAATCGCCTTGGTTTTACGCTCAAGTGTCTCTACGCCCTGTTTCTTAAGCATCGATGATGCTACATACACAGCAATCCCCGTTGCCATGAAAATTGGTACAAAAATGATTAGTATCAGTTTTGTCCTGAAATTCAACTTACTCATTAATCCAACTTTTAATTTCCCAATCAGTATATCCTTTGTGAGTTAAGGATGCTTTTATCTTTTATTACGCCACGCCTCATGCAGTGTTTCAAATCGAATTGATAAAAACATATACCAACACCACAAATTATTATATGACAGACAATTAAAATGTTGATTTTTTTCTTTAAATCAATAAATAAGATACTTAATTGAAAATACAAACAATTTGATTATCAAGGTAATCTATATTTTTATCTTCAATGAACAGAATGGTGTCAATAACAGGCTCAATTGTGTCATCAGGAAGATAAAAACGGACTTTTTGTTTTGTGATAAGTCATCTAAAACATGGCATTTGACCTACAGATTACGGCCTGCAATACTATTTGGGACAAAGTACTAACAACCAGGCACCTAAGACCTACCCGCTTCGGATCAACCTCGCTGACAGCGAGGTTGATCCGAAGCAGACCCGAACAAGTCCCGAAGAAAGCCCGAAGAAGTTCCGAAGCCAAATTGCAGAAATAGCGTACTATTTTTTGTCTTATCACAGACCTTATATAACAAAAAACGGACTTTTGCTTTTGCACAAAGTCCGTTATGTTTTTTTTAAAAATTATTGCTTAATGATGGCAGCTATTCATAGACTAAAACAGCCTTTCCATCCACACATTCAATTCCTGTTGGTGCAGGCTGAAATACTTGTGAACAGTCAGTGTCTGAATACCACTTTTCATTGTACCTGATTGATGTGTTTGTAAAGCCTTCTACCTGCTTTTGAAAAATAATGCTATTGACACTTTCATGAACCGGCAGATAGTGCATTGGGTCACCACAAATATTCTGACCAAGCGCAACGATTGACCACTCATCGGTGTCAATACACTCAACACTTTCAGAAACGGCTTTTAGTTCGCCATATGTTTCCTCAAGCCAAACTTCATACTCTTCCTTTGATCGCTCGTCATTGTCGCAAGCTGCAAAAATCAAAAGCGACACCATCATTAATGTGAATACTCTTTTCATACAAAATCCTTTTTTCAATCTAGACGCAAAAATGGTAAAAATGTTGCAATTTTCAACACCTCGTTAGTCGCTTACACCCCTAACTACTAAGTCATTAGAATGGCTTCACTTGTGCAAATACAGGATTTTACATGATAGGGGTCTCCCAAAAACAACCTCAATAAAAAATAAACATTACTTTTTTAATTGAGAGTATTACTTTTGCGTCACCATAATGCCATTTTTCTATTTTTTATTTTTCTGATTTTTTTTTGAAAAAAATGAAAATAAAGCATTTAGGAACGCTACCGCCAGGTACAATTCTTAATTTGAATCGGGAAATAATATGTGTATAACTATAAACGGGATGGCTATAAATAGCCATCCCGTTTGCAAATATTTCTGATTATTATTTAATGTTCAATACTGATATCCATCTCGTAACCTTCAATATTTATTACCGGTGTTGAGTCGTTTACATTGCCATATTCAAACAAAAATTCAAGTCGATTATCATCACCAATCTTAGTGCGTACTTTATATCTGCTTTCATTTATATTTAAATCGGGATACTGTACATTTCCTTTCAGAACATAGGCCGGGGGATTGACAAAGGTAAGACCTGCCTCAACATACTTTCCTGTTAATTCAATCTTTTGGAAATCTGATGATATACTCTCTATCTCAACCTCATCTTCATAGCCCGACTGGATAAACGATTGGGTCAGCACACCAATTGTAAACTCATTGTATTTACCATCTTTTGAAATGATGGTGTTAGCTTTATCGAATGAAATCTCATTCTCGTACCCTTCACTCATCCTGAATTCACCTACCTGCCCAAGAGATAACTCCAGGTATTTACCTGAAAGCGACATGGTATTTATCTTTCCGGCCTCGAAGCCACCTTCATAAGCATCTAGTTGAATATCACCCAGCTCCTCGAAATTGATTGAAGCATATTTATTCTCTATCCGGGCTGTTTCAGTTTTCAGGCAGGAAAACCCACCTTCATATATTCCCAGTCTGACTGATTTTGTTTCACCTAGCTTAATGGTGGAATATTTTGCATTTAGATCAACTGCACCGGTGTTTCCTGCATATAGCTCACATTCATAGATGTCCAGATCTATTTCACTGAAATTACCTGCTTTCATTTGTGAGTATTTGGCATCTCCCTTTAAATAGCCTGATACATCTTTTAAGTCAAGCCGACCGTCATACAGATCAATATCAAAATTTCCATTTACGGGATAATCTATATTCACCTGGGAATATTTCGCGTTCATTGAGATATCAGCCTGTGCCGGTAACCATAGCTTGCATCGTTTGATCTTAAATTCTTTTAATTTTATGCTTTGCTTATTGCCTGATTTAAATGTGACCTTACTCCATTTCATACCCATCACCTCAAGGTCAAAATTATTTTGGAAGGTCAGATCCACAGTAGCGCTGTTACTTCCTGATGTACCTGTCAGAACAGAGGATTCCATCAGTTCTTTAAGACGTTTTAACTCTTCTTCTTTTCCATCGGCAATATAATCCAGTTCAATCTTTAGCTCATTGGTGGCCGACTTCATTATAACGGCTGAAAGATCATATAAATTCAGCTCTATTGTGGGAGAATTACCTAGCTTAAGTGATTTCTTTAAGGTTGTTGTCTCGCCTTCCTGTCCCATTACATGGATGGATATAATTACAAAGGCGCACCCGACTAGCAAGCGTTTAAATCCTGATATGCTTTGATTTATTTTCATCTCTTTGTTTTTTACGTTTTTCACTGATCAGCCTTTCTATAATCCGAAGGCGTTTCTCATAAGTATCCAGCATGATCAAAACTGCGCGCTCATTATAACCATGTTGTTTAATATCATTTAATCCTTTATTATATATCGTATCAAGCAATGCCAGTTCTTCCAGCAACATCAATTCAAACTTCATATCCGTTGATGGCATGGATTTAAATTCGTCCCATTTTAAATTGACCTGGTTGATATAGTTACTTTCTTTCCTGGCCAGTTCATCGTTAATGGCAGCCAGGCTATCAATTTGTGCCTGCATCATCATTTCGTGACGAATAAAGAGGCTAACAGAGAAGATGACACTTGCTACAATGGCAGCTTTGGTCAGCAAACTCTTCCAACGAACCGAAGGTTGCTTTAACTTCTTATCAATACCTTGCCACATGCGTTGTACATCGGGCTCATAAACATCTTGCTCTGCCCTGTTCTTTTCAAAATATTCTTCCCAACTATCAGGCATACAATATGGTTTTAAGTTTACTATTCAATAATTTCTTAGCGCGATGAAATTGCACTTTGCAATTGTTAACCGTTTGACTTGTTAACTCAGCCACTTCATTAAAGCGATAGCCTTCTATAGCTCTTAAGGTAAATACAATTCGTGCGCCATCGGGTAGTTCCTGAATTGTTTTCATCACCTGCTCCATGGGAAGATCATCTGCAACCTCGCCAATTTCCACATCGGGCACCTGTTCCACATATTCAGAAATAAGGTGCATTTTCTTTTGTTTACGGATCAGGCTGATGGCTTCATTAACCACTATCTGTTTCAACCAGGAAGTAAGGGCTTTAAACTCCTTCAGTGTACCAATCTTTTTAAAGGCCTTAACAAATGCATCCTGAACCACATCTTCAGCATCAAACTGATTACCAACAATACGGTAGGCCACATTATACATAGGCTTCACATATTGCTGATAGAGTGCATACCGGGCACGTTCATCGCCACGTCTGCACCGCTCAACAATTTCCTCTGTCAGATTTATCGATTGATTCAAAATTCGGGTTCTTTACTTTAAAGATGCATGAAAAGCAAAAAGGTTAAAAAAGAAGGAAAGAAATTTTTATTCAGACAATAATTGCTGATAGATCTGGTGGTTTGCATCATCGAAGCAAACAAATACAACTTTTGTGATCACATTACTTTTAAAACTCTTCACTGCGTTGATTGCCACACGGGCAGCATCTGATTTAGGATATCCATATACACCCGTACTGATATTAGGAAAAGCAATTGATTGCAGATCATTGGATTCGGCCAGCTTTAAGGCATTTATATAGCAGGCATGAAGTTTTGCTTCTTCGTCGCTATGTCCTCCTTTCCAAACAGGACCAACAGTATGTATCAGTTTTTTGGCAGGAAGCGAACCACTTGTTGTAATAACAGCCTCACCGGTTGGACAGCCTCCCTCCCGTTCACGTATCAACTGACACTCATCCATGATTTCAGGACCACCGGCTCTGTGAATGGCTCCGTCAACTCCACCTCCACCCATCAGACCTGAGTTGGCAGCATTAACAATAGCATCAGTATGCAGTTGGGTAATATCCCCTTTGATAAGTTGCAGTTCCATACCAATTATTTTAAGTGTTTTTCCTTTAAATAATCCATCATTTTAATGATCCGCCTGGCTTTAGTCTCTTCTTTTTTAGCTTCATATATCCAGGTAACGATCTCTTGCTGCTGATTAGCTGTCTCTTTATTAAAAGCTTCCATTAAACGACTGTCTTCCAGTTCAAGACAATCGATAATCTCCTGGGGAATATGGGATGGCAAATTATCAGGGTACAAGATGATCCTGACAGTATCTCCCGCCTGCTTTCCAATAGCTTTTCGAATGGCAGCCTTTACCGGCAGCATCATCCTTCCATTACCAACAGGCATCAGGCGAGCGTGCCTGATCTCACATTGATCGATAAACCCATGCACTTTTATCCAGTTAAACCATGCGTGTTTATCTGGTTTAATCTCTGGAATCTCAGCGTAAGTCCAGCCTCCTTTTCCTTCGAATTTTTGAAGCAGATAATTTTTATCTACCAGTGATTTCTTTGAGCTCATAGCTACATCTTTTGCCGGCTATAAGTTAGGGATTAGATTGTTTAAGTTCCACACTGGAATCCAGTACTTTCTTGCATGATTTAACAAATGCCATATATGGATCGAAATCCTCTTTTTTGATTATACTTGACTCTATCAGCATCCTTTTTTTGTAGATCAACTCATTATCAACAAGCGAATATGCAGCAGAAAGTTTGTATTTATCCGATTCAATATCCGGTAATTCAGGATTGTAGCTCAAGGTCATGCTCTCAGGTAATTTTACACTGACTTTTGAGTCTATTCCATATTGGCATCCAAGATATAAATGGTTTCTACCTAATGTATCGTTTTCCAACTTATCCGGTTCAAGGAGAATATTGAGATTGATATACATATCGTCGCCAAAAACAGTTATTTTATCATTGATTTCCAGGTAACAAGACAAATGCCATTCATTGTCTCTGGTATTGACATCGTCCATTTTCAGGGAGTCTATAACACAGCGATTATCTTGCTTTAAAATAGTCTTTACGCGCTCTTCTCTTTCTGATAATTTAATTGATCGTAACAGGTTTTTAATACCATAAGCAGACTCTCCATAAAATGTCAAGTGATATCTCCCTTTAATTTTTGAATGATCAACAAAGAACTGAGCTTCTGATTCTATTAGGTTATCCGAAGCTTTACCCCATGGTATGTGTTTCAAAGAATACTGTTTCCCGTCTTCGATCATGACCTGTCTACCTTGCAGGTGATGACTATACCTTCCAAGTTCCATATTCTTTTGAGTTGCATCTAAAAATATGTCCTGATCATTGAAAGATAAGTAACAGATCATATGGTTATCAACTGCTAATGAAGGATAGGAATAGTCATAAGTAAGGTGATGTGTTCCAACCCATGCTAAACGCGCATCAAATCCGGCTAAAACCAACATCGTTTTAAGAAGGTTAGCCATTCCTTTACAATCTCCATATTTATTATCCAATACCAGATCTGCCTTTTCGGGGCGAAAACCTGCAATTCCTTCCTCAAAAGCTAAATATCGAATATTATCCTGTACCCAATAATAGATCTGCGCGATGGTGTCTTTTTGAGTTACGGCATCTTTCAAAGCTTCATCAAGAGCAGAGTGAACCTTAGTTGTATCAACTTCTAAATTACCAACCAGTCCCTGATAGAACGTATAAAGCGAATGTATATCATTCAAAATATTGTTTGGCTTATCTGTTTCATAAACTTTGGGTAAAAACAGAATATGAGCATCTGAATGCGCTGCACTTAAGTAACTATCATCTTTTTTTTGTACATCTATATTTTTTGCAGTGTATATCAAGCTCTTACTATCCTTATTGGTTTCTTCGCTTTGCGATACGTCAAAATACTGAAAATTAAAGGTAGCTATATCCATATTCAACCATTTTGGAACATTAATAACCGCGCTATAATTTTCAACCGGATATAACATGTCGCCAAAATACAGTCTTGTAAGATACCTGATATCAGTGTATTGTTTTTCTATTTCAAAACGATAATGACCGCCTTCCTTATAGGTTGGTATATCATAATGAGCAAATTTCTGGTCTGAATGAAAAATACCATCAATTTCCCAATCACCCCTAAGTTCATTCATTGATTGTCTTCTCTTACCATTAATCCTGCAACTTGCATTATTGACTTTAGAGTGATCATGATAAAAATACATTCGCTCAATGGTCCCAGGCCCGGTAGGCACGATTTTAATTATTTCCTTTTGCTTTGCTATAGGCATGCCAGTGGTCGGGTCGATCTCAAAATCAACGATCACTTTATAATCTGTTATGACAGCTGTGGCCTCAGGCCATCTTTTCTGTAATAATAATTTGTTTTCTATATAACCTTGTGAAAATATGGCAGCCGAATAAGCCATCAATATTATAAGCAGTAAATACCTCATAACTAAAAACGTATCTTACTTTCATTAAATCTTTTTATGGCCTCGTAATAAGCTCTGATATCAGACCACTGGCCAACGTCAATGTAACTGTTTTTGACCGCTTCTTTTGTGGTTATCTTTAAGATTGTTTCAGATGATTCAACATCTACATTAAATGATAAGTCATCGGATTCGTAATTATCTTTAAGGTTATCAAGACCTTCAACATCCTTAAGGCCAGAACCTGTTACTGTGATTTCATGGGTTATATTTCTTTTATAGGGAAAACTCACATTAAAGCGACGTTCTTCTTCTTGCAAAAGACCATGTTGACCGATAAGTTTTCCAATCGAGAATAAACTTTTATTACCAACTTTTTCATAAAGACCGGCTAGTTTATATTCAACTTCAAAAATTAACTCAGGTTGATCCATCCATCGTCCTGATTGTATCAATTTGAAAGTATCAACCGATATTCCTTCTGACTGGAAATAGCTGTTTAGTTTAGCTTTAATGTTATCTCTTCTTTCTTTTTCTTCGCTTGCTTCCTGCAGCATTAATTTCTCCCTTTTTCTGTCTTGAGCTTTTGTGTTGGCATATAAATTCGCTTCGTGTATAAATTCCCTGTATTTTTTAGCATCGAATTCCTCCTTAAAGACGCTCTTGACAATAAGGGTTGAATCCCATTCTGATTTACATTCACCACTAATTGTGAAAATACTTTTAAGCTTAAGTGAATCAGAATCGGTATTTAACTCCAGCTGACTTTCCACTTTGATTTCATTTGTGTAGTTAGCCTTTGGAATCATTATCCGGTTCATTTCATCCAGTTTTCTTGATGCGACGACTGAATATGCCTCTACACCTGTATATTGTTCAGGAACTTCATTGGGTATACTATATGGACCTGATTGAATGATGATAACATCTGTATCTGCTTTGGACTTTATTCCTGGCACCAGTTCCTCCATAAAAAGAAGATCACTCATACGAGTGTATTCTTTCGACGCAAGAAAGATGACCTCATGTTCACACTTCACCTTCAAAAGAGCTGCACTCAAAATGGATGTCATCATTATATTATCGAGTTCATAATTCGGCACATAAACATTTTGAGGTGCCACAAACAAAGCCTGTTGATACCAATATTCACGCAAAAAGAAATACCCTTCTTTGATCAACTCGTCTTCACCAACAGTCCCTTGTGCTTTAAGTGCTTTTAAATACTTGAATGTTGCCTTATAAACATTGAAAAAATAGTGATACGGATTTACAACACTATTCTGAAAGGAACGTGCTATCTGAGGCAGACTGTTTGGATTAATGTAATCTTTTCTTTTGGTAACAGGTCCGTAGAAACTTTCAAAAGGATCCAATATCGTATTATTGGCAGTCAAAAAGTAGGCTTGAAACTTCAATAAAGGTAGTTCTTCGCTAATTCTTGTCCATGACTCTTCCTTAATTGGCTCGCTATTTTGCATCTTCAACTGATAACGGTAGATACCACCTTCATCAGGCAATGGCACTTCTTTCAGATCAGGAGCGCCATTGATTGATTTTGCGTTTAAATAGCAATAACGAAGCACATCTATTGATAAAGTCTGATCAACAATAGGGTATTCTTCATTTAACTCATAAAATACAGGAGAAAAACTATGGAATGATCGGGATGGAAACTTCTTCTCGTAACAATAATAAAAATCGACAATATCGCCTATCTGCAGATCAGGTATAGCAACCTTGTTGTAGGCATATGAATACCGGCCACTTCCAATCTCCTTTTTGATAGCATCTCTATTATCGACGATCACTTCTGTACCATCAGGTTTTATCACCTTTGCCCCAATGTAATATTCAATTGTAGCAGATGAAAAGAACCCTGCATAAAATTTTCGGTTCGTACCAAAACTAAATTCACTGAAATCGTCAATGGCGTTTTGGTCAAGAAGTTTGACTCTTTTATGTACTCCATATGTTTCCCTTAGCTTTCCGGCAGCTTTTTTATTCACTGAATATTCAACATTCTTAGCTATAATAACAGCCGACTCTTCAAGCCATTTATCAGGTACAATTGTATTATTAAATGTAGTATCTGCCTGATTCCAATAATAATTCTTGAAATAAGAACTACGCTCATCATCAAACTGTGCAGAGGTCAATTTAGAAACAAATAATACTAAAGTTAATAGAAAGATACTTCTCATTGGTACAGGTTTAACAATTAAATCACTATGTAATAAATATGATAAACAAAAATAGCAGTATTTTAATGTCAACAAAGCTTTGACATTGAGAATTATTCAATGTGTCAAAATCTAGGTTATCTTTGCCGCATGCGTCAGAAACTTACAAAACAAGAACAGGCTTTTGTACAAAAAGTGCGTCAAACAGCAGGCAAAGCCATTAACCAAAATCAAATGATCGGTGCTGATGATACGGTAATGGTAGCCGTTTCGGGAGGTAAAGACAGCCTTGCATTGCTGGATATTTTATCGTCGCGCCGCAAAGGCATGCCTATTCATTATCACATTCACGCAGCACATATAATTACTGAAGATGTACCTTATCAGATTGACACGGAATGGCTATCTGAGTTTTGTAATAAACTAGATGTAACGCTGCACCTTGTGAAAACAAGAGCCAACCTTGAAACCGCAGGCAAGAAAAAGCCTTGTTTTGCATGCTCACGCAATCGTCGAAAAGAGCTATTTCAACTCACACATTCATTGGGAATTAAGAAACTGGCATTTGGACACCACCTTGATGATGCAGTGGAAACATTGGTGATGAATATGGCACAACATGCTAATATTTCATCTATTCCTGCTCAATTGAGCATGTTTGAGAATAAGCTTGAAGTGATTCGCCCTTTAATACTATTGACCAATGCGGAAATGAAAGAATATGCCCGGTTAATGAAGTTTCAATCGCTAAAAAAAGAATGTCCATATGAAGATCATACCATAAGGCAGAAGGCACGCGGTATAGTTGAGCAAATGACCAGCATTAATCCTAAGGCACGAATCAACCTGTTCAATTCGATGAAAAAAATTGATTTTGAGTATTTACCATAAAAACAATTCAATATTTAACTCAACAATCACTCTTATCCAGGTATTTATTTTAAGTTACTGAATAACTAACCATTACCTTAGTCATATTCGTCAAGAAGATCTGAATTTGGCATATTTTTTGTTAATTACGGTTTGATTTTATTAAACCGCAAACAATGAGAAAAACACTCCTACCCTTTGTTACGCTATGCCTTTTTATTACCTCTTGTCAGAAGGATGACGTCCAACCATCCATTATGGGGATTCTCGAAAACCAAGATGATATTTCTGCCCATGAGAAAGCAAATTCGAATGATGGCTATAAGATCATTAGTTTCTCCATTAAACAACCTGTCGATCACAACAATCCAGATGGGGAAAAATTTATTCAGACCGGCACTCTTCTTCATCGTGATTATAATTTACCAGTACTATTTATGCCTAGTGGTTACGGTAATAGCCAGATCAGAAATTATGATCTAACACAATATTCCTTTGAAAATTCAAAACGTCAGGGAAAACCTAACATATTAGCTGTAGATCACAGATACTATGGAAATGAAGGTAAAGACTACCAAACTCTTGATCCGCAATTTTTAAATATAGAACAGGCAGCCAAAGACCTCCATCGCATTGTTGAAATCTTTAAAGAAGCATACAAAAATAAATGGATCAGTATGGGGTACAGCAAAGGAGGCCGTACCTGCATTTATCACAAGTACTTTTTTCCTGACGATATTGATGCAACTCTTTCGTTTGTTGCGCCGATCACAATGACGAATAAGGATACCCGATTTGAAAGTTTTGTTCAACAAATATCAACACCTGAAGAATATGATAAAATGCTAGCCTTCCAACGTTTATTACTTGAAAAACGAGAAGCAATAGGTGAACTAATTGAGAAATGGTATGCATTTTATGAACTCACCTTAGACAGAGATGTTGACAGAGTGATTGAGGGAATTGCATTAGGTTATCCATTTAGTTACTGGCAATACAGATCCTACTGGCATGGAGGCGAAACATCAATTCTTAATGCACCAACTGCAGATAGTGATGTCACAGAGATATTTGATTTTTTATCGAGAACCTACTTTCTTGATAACTATTCAACAATCAATGACACCAAATACGAACCATATTATTACCAGGCAAGAACACAATTAGGCTATCCAATCTACGCTGAATATGATAAGTTGTCAGATCTTCTTATCTATTATAAATCCCCTTCAGATAATCCATATACATTTAATGGACAAGCTATTCAGGATGTCATCAACTGGCTTGACAACGAAGGCAATAATATCATTCACATCTATGGATCCAAGGACCCATGGACGGCAGCTATGTATCAAAGTAAATCAGGTACAGATGCTATAACGATAATGGAAAATGGTGGGGATCATCGTATTGATCTCAATTCACTTGTTGACCGGAAAGTCATTTTAAACAAGTTGGAAAAGTGGACCGGATATACCCTTACAGTTGATGAATTTAGACTTAAAGGTGCTGAAACTAAATCCTCTATTTCTGAAAGTGAGCGAGCCGTTATCAGCAGATAAAATAGTTGATAGACGGTAGTAATATCATTCATTGCTATGGCGGTAATGACCCTTGGACTGCAGCCATGTACACGAATACACCTTACTGCGACGCCTTTTAGTGTTCGAAAAGAAGTTTTATAAACGTATAGATCTATGCATCATGTAAATCAGCTCTCCTCCTTACAAAAAGGAGGAGTCCGGTGAGGTACGAACCGGGAGGTGGTTTTAGAAACTT
>NZ_JBNGPA010000031.1:0-74007 GCF_050589845.1 Carboxylicivirga agarovorans
GTTATTTGCTTGCTATGAGCATATTGAACAATAATAACAGTAAAGAGTAGCTTTTTGTAAGGAGGAGAGCTGATTTACATGATGCATAGATCTATACGTTTATAAAACTTCTTTTCGAACACTAAAACGCTTTGCCCCGGGCTATGATGTAGCAGACCTACAGCCTGCCAGTTGCAGCTTGGTTAAATAGTATCGTTTAATAGTTTATCCTTCGCGCAGCAGCACCGGAGGTTTAAATATATCGAAGCTGTCAATCAATTCCTCAGTTCAACGATTTATCAGTTCGACAGTTTATCAGTTTAATCTTTCAACTTCACTTCGCGCGGCAGCACCGGCTGATTTGTAAGCAGTGCCATAAATTAAACAAACAGCCATTTAATTATAGACATTGTTAATGCAACCACAAATTGCTCAAATTACACAAATGGATAAACAGCTAAGCTGTTTGTGAATGGATCATAATGATAAAATGTCGAATTGTCGAATTGATAAGCTATAAGCATCTTGCAAAACAAAAGTAATCACCTATATTTAGGCCAAAAGAATCATTATGCGCCGTAAGGAAAGAGAAATAAAGGATGCAGTAATTGTCCATCAAATTTTATCAGAGTCAAGTATTTGCCGACTGGCCATATATGACGATCCGTTCCCATATATTGTACCAATGAATTATGGTTATGAAGATGGAGCCATTTACTTTCATTGTGCAACAGATGGACGTAAACTTGATCTGCTTAGGAAGAATAATAAGGTTGGTTTTGAGATCGAATACGACAGTGAGGTGCTTAAAGGTGCCGTATCATGTCAATGGACCACAAGGTACCGTTCAGTTATTGGAACAGGGGAAGTTGAGATAATTGAAGATACAGATGCAAAAATAGCGGGGATGGACGCCATAATGAAACAGCATGGAAAAACGGATAATGAATACATCCCTAAAGTAATGGCGAAAGCTCTGATATTAAAGCTTTCGATCAAATCGTTTACGGCCAAACAGGCTGGCGACTGGGCATAAAAAGAGATGTTCGATGACTAGCATTCCCAAAAATCATCGAACATCTCAAACATCTCACATTAACATCTGATGGATTTATGTCTGCGAAACTTTTTACTTTTACTACTAGGCTTCAGCGATAGTAGTACGTGAAATTTTAACTACCGTAGGGTGCACCAGTCGCTGATAATCTTTGTAAGTCATTTGGATTAACTCAGCATGATTGCACGCGTTAAATGCGATAGTTGTGTCTTCTGTTAGCTTTTCAGCAACAAACACCTCCATGTTGTAAAGATTACCAAATGGTGGTTGTGCACCAACTTCACAATCCTTAAAGGCATCTTTAAATTCTGATTCAGTAGCCAATCGAACCTCTTTGGCTGCTGTAGCCCGCTGCAATTCTCTCAAATCAACCTGGAACGATGCTGGTAATACTACCATACAGAGCTTTCCGTCAATTTTTACCATAACTGTTTTAGCTATTTCATTGCCTGAAATATGTGAGTAAGCAGCTGTTTTTTGTGCAGTGTAAGCCCTGGAGTGAACAATGCGTTTATAGTTAACGTGTTCCAGATCCAGATACTTCTCAAGACGTGTAAGTGGCATAACTTTCCCTCCAATTAAGTGTTTATAATATCATCCTCAACAAAAACGCTAACATAAGTTACTATCAAAATGGCCGGGTGTAAAGAGGGTTTTAGGTGAAAAAATACGATAATCTCCTTAGGTGCTGATTTTCAGGCACCATTTTTCTTTTCGACATATTTATGCCAATTTTGTGGCTCAAATAATAATGAGAATGGGAAAAGAACAGTTTTTATCAACCGAAGAGCTACACTTTTTGGGCATCAAGGTTGTTTATAAAGATATGATCGATAAGGGTTATAAGGTGCTGAATGTTAGGAAGGAGCCAGATGTTAATCCGCAGATTTTAGCTACCAAAGACGATAAGCGCTATTTTGTTGTTGTGAGAACTGAAACCTATCCTGACATGGGATTGTTATTGCCACACATCGCTTCGGAAGTAATGAAGCATAGCCAAAAGCACAATGCGATCTGCTATTTTGCCAGTGTTGGTATTGCCAACGCTAACGGTCAAAACGATGAAGAAATGTCAAAGCCTGTGAAAGATGGTGAATACTATATCAATTATAAAGGGCTGGAGTTATTTCCAAGCTATACGTAATGCGATCAACCATGTTGGATAAAATAAAGACCTTTTACCGTCAAAACAGGCTGCTCATATTAATTGGTTTAGCCTTTTTACTGTTAATGCAGATATGCAGTCGCGGAGGACGTGTTGATAAAGCATTACTACAAAATGAACAACAAGCTGTTGAGGAGTCAATACCAGATGATACTGAGCTCAAACCTCTTAATGAACTTCATTACGAACAGGAACGACAGCAGCAAAAGCGGAATCCTGAAATGATATCGTTATACATATTAATGGGAATGGTATTACTGGTTTATGTGGCCACTAAACGGGGGTGGCTCCAAAAGTTAAGCCCTTCTGTTGTTTGGGTAAGGGTTCATGTTAAACGAAATAAAAGTACCAAGGCACGCATTGTAAGCATATCCATTAACAACCAGACAAAAGAGAGTTTAACATTTTCACCACCGGTACTGGCCTTTGGTTCACCTTTTAAAAAGGCACGTAAATTCAGGATCAAAGGTGGAGACGATAACATTTTTCCATTAACTCTTATGCCAGGAACAGCCCACCGCTTAACGATTGATATAGATGCTTTCAGGAAAAAGGCCGGCTTAAGTGCTAATAACTGGGTACGAATTGAAGCCAATGCCGGCTTAAAAGTGTATCGCTCCTTATGGAAATACTTGTTTTAAAACCATAATACCCAGGTATTGTTATATCATAAAAGAATGTAAAGAATATGAAGAAAGGATTTTGGTCAGAACAGTGGCATAAATACCGGCGAAAGAAAACCATAATGGGAATTGTCTTCGATTTTCTGTTTACTGCGCTGGTCATTGCCATGTTATTTCCTGCTTCGCGCAAAATAGTATCTTCAACCATCATTCGCTACAGTATGTTTCAACCACGCGAAAGTAAGGAGGTGGCCTACTTAGCGGATAGTGATTATAACTGGTATGTTGAAGATCTGGATGGCAATAGCTTATCGCTTTCTGAACTCAGGGGCAAAGTTATTTTTATCAATTTCTGGGCCACCTGGTGCCCACCCTGTATTGCCGAAATGCCTTCTATTCAGCGCCTGTATGATGAGTATAAAAACGATATGGCATTTATCCTTGTAAGTCAGGAGTCAAAAGGTATTTTACGCGAGTTTATTGCCGAAAAAGAATACACATTCCCGGTTTATGTTTTAAGAAGCCGTCAGCCCGATATTTTCTCTTCACGAAGCATCCCGGCTTCATTTCTTATTTCACCCGAGGGACAGCTGGTTATGAAAAAACAAGGTGCTGCGCGCTGGGACGGAACTAAGGTAAAGGAGCTGATCAATGAAATGCTGAATTAGAAAAAGGCACTCAATAAGATACGGAGCAGGGATTAGTCCTTGCTCTTTTTTTTGAATCAATGACCAGGTTTATAGAAGATAATTACTTCATGATGAGTGCAAATCATTTCCTATCTTTGAATGCTTGAAATTTAAAATTACAGAACTAATGAAATACAAAAGAGTACTATTAAAGCTTAGTGGCGAATCGCTAATGGGAGAGCAGGGTTATGGTATTGATCCGGAGCGCCTGAATGACTATGCAGAACAGATCAAAGAAGCCGTTGAAATGGGTGTTCAGGTGGGCATTGTAATAGGCGGTGGAAATATCTTCAGAGGCCTTAGCGGTGCCTCAAAAGGCTTTGATAGATATAAAGGTGACCAGATGGGTATGCTGGCCACAGTTATTAACGGATTGGCCCTTCAATCGGCTTTACAGGCCATGGAAGTTAAAACCCATGTGCTAACAGCCATCAGAATGAATCCGGTGGGAGAGTATTACGATAAACCCAAAGCTGTTGAAGCCTTAAACAAAGGAGAAGTAGTTATTATGGCTGCCGGTACGGGTAATCCTTATTTTACTACTGATACCGGTTCTTCATTGCGGGGTATTGAAATTGAAGCTGATGTCATGCTAAAAGGTACTCGTGTTGATGGTATTTACACTGCCGATCCGGAGAAGGATCCTACCGCTACCAAATTCGACGAAATAACCTTTGATGAGATTTATAACCGTGGTTTGAAAATTATGGATTTAACTGCCACAACCATGTGTAAAGAAAACAACCTTGATATTGTGGTGTTTGACATGGATACCAAAGGAAACCTGGTTAAAGTGCTGAAAGGTGAAAATATTGGAACTTTAGTGAAGAACTAAGGGCTTAATCAGTTTTATTAAGCATGTCATCTTTATCTGCATTTTTGGAGTAAAGATGACATGCTTTTTTTTACTCTGATACTGCCTTATGAGCAATAAAAAAGGGAGCTGAACAGCTCCCTTTATATATTTATTTGACTAGACTTTATCCTCTTATTAGAATTCCCACATATCGTGTTCCTTCTCAAAAATACTTTGCTTAATACGCTCTGATTCCATCATAGCTTCCATACCAGCGGTATAGTCTTCAATACGACGGTTGTTATATACGTTAGCTTCTTTGTAGATATAGCTACCGAAATAACGCTTGATGAAAATATCATCGAAAGTACGGCGCTGTGCATCGTTACGAGGGTTAAACACTTCGTGTCTTGCAAGCAGGTTACGTACTTCAGGGAAGTAAATCCAGAAAGTCTGAGAAACGCGTACTTCACTTCCTTCGCTGTCACCCTGAACATATTCGCGAATTGGACATAATCCAACAATACGAACATCCATACGTGAATATTTTCTGTCGAAGAACCAGATCTCTTTCAACATAAACTGTTTGATCTCCGTTGAGCTAACCTCACCTTCAACCACTCTTTCTTCGTACAGACCGGTCTCCACATTCTGAATCATTTGTGTGTCGGAAACAGCACCCATTTCACGCATCACCTGATCCAGTGTTAATGGTACCTGGAACTCATCGTCGGTAGTTGCTGAGTATGCAGTCAGACCTTCGTACTGAATACCGTAAATCAACAGGTCGATTAAGTTGTAACGATCATCCATTTTGGTAGTAGGATAATACATTGGCAGGTTCAACTTTTCGCGCAGGTCAATGACACGCCAAATCTTTTTAGCCCATAGAACATCAGCCTCGCGCACATGTGCATAAGGTATTGGCTTGCGGTTTGGCACATGGTCTTTCGTGTAAAGCTCAGTGTTTACTTCCTGTGCAGTTGCCACATCAGCAGCACCAAAACCAACTAATACAATCAGGATAAAGAATAATCTTTTCATTGTCTTTATTTTTTATTTCCTAGTCAACAGTTATTACTATCGGAGCCAGCTTTTTGTTACGTCCGTCTGGTCCTATAGCCTTAATTTCTTCTATCGTAATCTTAGAACCTTTTGAGGCTCCTCTAATTAAATCAATCTGTTCATCAGTAACGCGGTTGCTCTTCGATTCTTTACTTACAAAGAAACCACCTCTTACTGTTGCAATACTAAACTGGGTAACCTTGTACTCCAACTCAAAATCAAAGTCAGGTCCCATGGTAGCAAACAATCCTGTTTGCGCCAGCAGGGTATTCTTTTTAATCTTACCATCTTGCTTACCGGCAAAGGTAGCATATGGCAACGGAAGCGGCTTAATACGGAACTCTTTACTTCCAATACGTTGTTTTTTTCCTGCAATATTGGCATAAACCGTAACAATGGATTTACCTCCTGCAAAGCCAGGTTTTGGTTTTACAATGTATACACCATTACCCTGAGTACGTTTTGTTGCATTTGAAAATGTAACATCAAGATCACTTGAAGATATACCAGGTACAGATACCTCTACCGGGTTGTCCAATGCTTCATAAAACACGTTCATCTTCATTGGAGAGATAACCGCGTTAGGTTGCATTACTTCAAATTCGTGCTCAATATCGTATCCTATTTCCTTACCGTTCGGATCCATGAAGTAGATTTTACCTTGCCACTTCTGCTTACCAACTCTGTTGGCCGGTATTTCAAGAACACCAATACCCTGTTCGTTTGGTTCAATATTATAGCCAGAAATATCAAACCTTGGTTTCTGATACTCGTCGGTTGCAGCAATAAATAATTCCACGCTGTATTTATCACCTTTTAATACCATTGAAGAGTTTGGCTTAACAATGGGGCGAATCTTATTGAACTTATACGTGTTTTCGTCAATGCTGCTCAATAAGTATGAAGAAACATCCGCCTGGGTATTTCTCACATTACTCTGGATACTACTTAGCAAAGCAAAAGAAGCTGACAGAGGCAGATGCTCAAACTTCTGACTTTCCCACGATTGCTGAACCTGACCATCGTTGGTTGGTTTTTTAGCCTCGGTGGACAAGATCTTGTTAAGCGTTGATACCAAAGCTGTATCTTCAGCGCTAACATTTGAGATTAATAAATCTCTGTATGTATTGATGCGCTCTTTTAACTCTTTGCTTCTTGCTCCGGCTTTCTCCGTAATCATTACCTGTGGAGCAATATCCTGATTGTCGGCTCCTTTGTAGTTTTGTAAAGTTGCCTCAGGGCTGTTGTCTACCTTACGCATCATCATCAGTTTAAGTTCCTGTATGTGATTGTAAAGTGAATCGGCACCTGCTTTAATAGCTTCAGCCTTTTCCCTGGCAGGTTTTACCTTTGCCGAGTTAACAGCTTCTGCAGCTTTAAAGCGATCTATTAAATCAGAGTTTTTAGTCTCTGTTGTTTTTATACTTTCCTGAATACTTTCGTCTACCAGTTGAAAAGCTTGAAGTAACTCTCCTGACACGTTCAGGGCCAACATGGCCGTCAGGAACAGGTACATCATTCCGATCATTTTCTGCCTGGGGGTTTCGGGACAATTTCCGCCACTCATATTCTAATTCTTTTAGCAGTTAATAATGATCTTCCTGATTATTTATTACCCATATTCATGGCACTTAACATGTTGCCATAAATAGAATTTAATTCTGAAACTGATTGGCTTAATTGCGCCACTTGCTCACGGTATACCTTCGCATCGTTGGCCGACTGCTGAAACTGGTTAGTAATTTCAGACAAACCTTGTGTTAAGGCCTGTGAAGCCTGTACCTGGCTGTTAACACCTTGTAACTGTAATTCGTATGCTGAATTAATAGCAGCAAGATTTTTAGTGACATCACCTAGTTTTTCACCATATGACTGGTTGTTAGATGAAAGTGTTTCAAAGTGAGCTTTAAGGCTCTCGCCTGATGAAGCATACACATCGGCTAATGCCTGGCTGCTTTGAGCCATTGAAGCCTGCTGGTTGGCAAACTGACCAACTGCATCTCCTGCATTTTTCATATTACTGATATAAGCATCTGTTGCCGCCGTAGCATTACCCAGGTCAGATAATTTAGACGAGGTGTCAGAAAGCTTCTTAATACCTTCAGATAGTTTTGCAATATCTTTGTCGTCAAGGTTACCACTCTGAACTAGTGCAGCCAGTTCACTGCCACCACCACCATGTGCATCTTTCTCTCTTGGCTCTAAACCATGAAGCTCAGGGTATACTAGCCCCCAATCGGGCATTTCATGTGGTTTTTCAAATGCTGAAAGGGCAAAAATAATGGCCTCTGTTCCCAATCCGGCAATCAACATATATGCTGCTCCGGGAAGGTGAAGAATTTTCCATAGTGCTCCTAAAATTACTACAGCTGCACCAAGACCGTATACTTTACCCATTACTTTTTTATATCCAGGGCTCTCAACAAATTCCGAAATACTCATAATGAACTAATTTTTTTTCAATTAACCGTCCTAAAAAATTGATTTGATTAGTCACCAATGTAATCTCTTACACATCGGAAACCGATAAATGATGTAGAAGAATCCTGGTATTCATATGTACGAGTACCATTTTGAAGGAAATAACCTACATCTTTCCATGAACCACCGCGAAGTACTTTTCTTTTCATTACGTGTGGATCATCTGGTAAAGCATTATACTTATAAGTTGGGTTGAAATCGTGTGTAAAAGTGTAAGCTGATTCATCGTAAGCACTAGAAGTCCATTCAGCAACATTACCAGCCATGTCAAATAAGCCATAATCGTTTGGAGCGTATGAACCTACGGACATAGTTGTCATACCACCATCATCACCATAACGACCACGAAGAGGTTTAAAGTTAGCAAGGAAACAACCTTTATCGTTACGGGTGTACATACCACCCCAAGGGTAATTAGCATGGTCTAGGCCACCACGTGCTGCGTATTCCCACTCAGCTTCAGTTGGCAGGCGGTAGTTATTTACCGGAGGCTCACCTTTGCTCTGAAGAAAGTTATTTAATAACTGTGTTCTCCAGATACAGAAAGCAGTTGCCTGTTTCCAGTTCACACCTACAACAGGGTACTCATCAAAACCAGGGTGCCAGAAATACTTCTCAGTCCATGGTTCGTTGAATGAATAGGTGAAGTCAGCTATCCAACACAAGGTATCAGGATAAACATTTACGGCATCTTTCATAATGAAAGCTGAACGATCATTGATTTCACGCTCCTCACCATACTGGTCATATGCCACACCTTCGTATTGTTTAGTTTCAAAATTATAACGGTTGCTTCTTTTTGCAGCTTGCAAAAGATCAACCCATTCGTACTCATAAGTTAACTTACGAGTGTCAATTTCTTTTCTTCTGAAGAAACGTTCGTTCTCTGGTAAGAACATTTCGTCAAGTATCTCAGCATACTCTTCGTTATCCCACTCAATAGGTTCGTCCCAATTGACAAACGGAGGGTCAATTTCATTGCCAAGATAATCTTCACTAAGAAGGAATTCTTCGAATTGCTCACCTAATAAACGACGTGCAATAGAGTCTCTCACCCAATATACAAACTGACGGTATTCGCTGTTTGTAATTTCTGTTTCATCCATCCAGAACGAACGAACTGAAACTGTTTTTGATTGAGAGGTCATTGTATTGGCAATGTCCATATCATTTGGTCCCATGTTGAAACTACCTTGTGGAATAAATAACATTCCGTAAGGATCTGGTTCATAAAATGAGGCCCGGCGCGCTACGCCAGTTAATTCTCCACCGCTGGATTGTCCGCATCCAGTTAAGATGGTGATTAAAATGACACTGATGGCAAGTACTTTCTTCATAATAGCCTTAATATCTGAGTTACTCTTTTACTTATTCTTAATATCTTATAAATATCTTACGCTTTTGTATTCTTTCTTTCTCTTCTCGAGGCTTAAATCGAACCGATAACCAAGCATTAACTCATGAGAGCCACTGCTGGCACCACTCAATTGAGAGATGCTGATGTCATAACTATAACCGATTCGAAGTCCGTTGTTCAATTCAACCCCTCCCAGCAAAACAATGGCGTCTTGCATCCGGTAAGTTAATCCGCCCCAATACTTATCTTTTAATATGCCGTTTATATTCCAGTCAATCTGGTAACTCGACATATTCGTTCTTAGAAATACGGATGGGACCAGTACGATTGGTCGTTTTTTCATTTGAATGCGATAGCCTCCAGTGATAAAAACTGTACGGTCAAGGTAAGAAGCGAATGTTTCTTTAAATTTAGGTTTTGGTTTGTTAAGGTGAGCAACTGAAATACCAAGGTAATACTCCTTGTGTTCCAGGTAAGCTCCAAATCCTGCGTCAAATGCCATCCCTTCTTCATCGTTCCATTCATCAGACTCAGGTGTATGATAGTCACTTTGAAAATTATCACCTGATCCATCTGGCATTGTGAACAGTTCACTTCCTTTAATGCCCTGGTTAACGAAGCCCAAAGAAAGTCCTACTCCTAATTTGCCGTAATCAGTTTCCCATCTTTTAGAGTAGATAGCTGACATATAAAAACTTGTGAAAGCTCCTATCTCATCATTCATTAATGATAAACCAATTCCGCTGTTCCATCCCAATAAATTAATTTCCGTATCAACTCCAAAAACCGTTGTACTTGGAGCCATCGATGAGCCACCTTCTGGCTTAAAACCGCCCATCCATTGTTGCCTGTTGCCAAGCGTTACATTCATCATTTCATTTGCACCTGCGTATCCCGGGTTGACAGTCAGTTGGTTAAACATGTTCTGACTGAACTGCGGATATTGCTGCCCCCATGAAATTGAAGCAATGCAAAATAACAGAAAAAATACTATTCTCCTAGCCATGCCTTAAAAAAGCTGGTGTTAACAAATATGAACCTTAGTTCTTAATTTTATCTGGTTGATTTCTATTGATTTCAACCGTTTATTATTACCAGCGGACAAAATGCTGGGGATATATACTCAAATTTTTACTCAAAGGTTTCATTTTTCAAAAGTATAAATCACAAAAACATTGTTTTAGTTTGATTTACAACCGTTTTTTTTGAATGTGACGAAACCATTTTTCCGGTATTTCATTGGCAGAAGCAGCATCAAAATCAGTGCGATCACATGCAATAACTTCAACCATATCTTTTTCACCTGGTATCTCAACCCACCATCTGTCATTGTCAGGATTATTGTAGAACTTTATTTCCAGTTCGTAATCCTCCAGATAAACAATAAATTGCCGATAGGTATCCAATTCTTTTACCGGATAATCATTATAACGTAAAGCAATGCCTTCTAGTATGTGCCAGATAGACTGAGCTTTTAAAACTATTCCTTGTTGCTTTGTATCTAACTGTGTATCAAGTTCAAAAATGCCAAAAACTTTCATTCGGTCACTTTGTCCCGCATACCACAGACACTGGCATAACTCTTCTCCCGATAAGCCGTTGGGCATTGCAATAAAATGCGCCGGCTGGTCACATTGCCTAACGCATGTCATGTCAACGCTCAATACATCGGCATCACGCATCCGGGGTTCCATTAACCTGTGGCCAAGCTGCCGTATCTGACCAAGGCGTAATATTTCAAAGGAATTGTTTTTGAATTGCTTTTCCTGTGCCGCACTGTATAAATATTTCTGGGCTGAAACAATGCTTAGGTCATCAGGAGCATATTCATTGTTGCATAGTAAGCCTAAAAAGTTGGATGCGGAATAATCCTGTTCAGTGGTTAGCCAATCAATTTTTGAATCTACAATAGCTAAATTATAGCTTGATTTGTGCTTGTTGAAGCCTCTGGTCATTGGAATGGTGTAGTCCTGACTACCACCTATTATCAGCGTTAATACTTCAAATTCAAGCAGCTTGCAGATGATCTCTTCAAGGGCCTTATACCGGTCATCAATTGTTTTGCCGAGCAGGTTACCCATGTCGACAATCTTTAATGATTTGGATAAGTTCCTTAATCCGTACAGGTGACCGCGCGTACTGTCAGGTGCTTTATCACAGCCTTTGTGAGATGAATTGCGTGAATCGCTTATGCCGATTATGGCAATATCAATGTCATCCCAGTTTAAGGATGATGATTTTTGAAAATTAATTATGTGGCTGATTAATCGTTCGTCAACCGAACCTTCAAATGCTTCTGTAATTTGATAGTTCGGTTGCTCGAAATAGTGTATCCAGTCTTCGGTCACAGTTTAGGTTATTTGGTTTTTTTAGTGCTCGTTTTCTTTTTTGTTGTACTTGTTTTTTTTGTTGTTTTTTTTGCTGCAGTTGTTTTTTTAGCGGTTGTTTTCTTCGCCGCTGTTTTTGTGCCTTTTTTAGATGCAGACTTCGTATCCGCCTCAATTAAAGCCTTGCAGTCTTCCAAAGATAGTTCTTCTGCGTTTTTATCCTTAGGAATTTTATAATTCTTTTTCTGATATTTGATAAATGGTCCCCATCGTCCGTTAAGAATCTGCAATTCTGGTTCTTCATCAAATAGCTTAATGATCTTCTTCAGGTCATCCTCCCGCTTGGTTTTGATGCGATCAATGGCTGTTTCCAGATCAATTTCAAATGGATCATCAACACCTTTTTTAAGTGATACAAATTTGCTGTCGTGGCGAATGTAAGGTCCAAAACGGCCAATGCCAATTACAACAACTTTGTTTTCAAACTCACCTAAAGTACGAGGAAGCTTAAACAGGTCAAGTGCCTCTTCAAGTGTAATAGTCTCCAGGTGCTGTCCTTTACGTAAGGAAGCAAATCTTGGTTTCTCGGCGTCTTCGTCTTCCGAAGAGACACCAATCTGCGCTAAAGGACCAAAGCGGCCAATGCGCACCGATACCTGCTGTCCGCTGGTTGGATCAACGCCTAAGATGCGTTCTCCGGTGCTTTTTTCCGATTGTTCAAGTGTTTCTTCGACTTTAACATGGAAAGGCTTGTAAAACTCATCAATGGACTTGCTCCACTCGATATTACCAAGGGCAACATCATCAAATTCCTTTTCAACCTTGGCTGTAAAGTCAAAGGATACGATGTTTTCGAAATATTTAACAAGGAAGTCGTTGACCACCATACCTATGTCGGTAGGGAATAGTTTGCTTCGTTCCGCACCAGTAATTTCAGTTTTTTCGCTCTCAACAAGGTCTTTGCCTTTTTCAAGCCATATGTGCTGATAGTTGCGTTCGGTTCCTTCACGATCTTCTTTTTCAACATAACCACGGTTCTGGATGGTTGAAATGGTTGGAGCGTAAGTAGACGGACGTCCGATACCTAATTCTTCTAATTTACGAACAAGGCTGGCCTCGGTATATCTGGCAGGTTTTTGACTCCAGCGCTGACGAGCTTCCACATGAAGCATGTCCAGTTGATCGCCTTCGTTCATTGGCGGTAATAATACGCTCTCTTTATCATCCTGCTCACCTTCAGTATCAGTCGATTCGATGTAAACTTTCAGAAAACCATCAAATTTGATCACTTCACCTGTTGCCATAAATTTTTCGCCAGTCGTACCGGCGTTGATGTGAATGATCGTCTTTTCTAATTGTGCATCACTCATCTGAGAAGCAATGGTGCGCTTCCAGATAAGTTCATATAAACGTTTTTCCTGAGCTGATCCGGAAACCGTTTCCTTATCTAAATAGGTTGGACGAATGGCTTCGTGAGCCTCCTGAGCGCCTTTGGCTTTCGTCTTGTATTTTCTGATCTTAACATACTCGGCACCCATCTTCTCGGTAATCATTGTAGAAGCCATGTTTAAGGCTAAATCTGATAAGTTCACCGAGTCGGTACGCATATATGTAATCTTACCGGCTTCATATAATTTTTGAGCAATAGACATGGTCTGGGAAACGGAGTAACCCAATTTACGCGATGCCTCTTGTTGCAATGTTGAAGTGGTAAATGGTGCAGCCGGTGATTTCTTCATCGGCTTTTTCTCAATTTGCGATACTAAAAACTGAGCATCGGAGCATTTTTCAACAAAAGCTTTTGTTTCCTCAATCGTATTGAAGCGCTTGTTCAGTTCCGCTTTTAGTTCCTTAACACGTCCCTTTTCGTCAGTTACCTCAAATAGTGCTGTTACACGGTACGATGAAGTTGGTTTGAAAGCAAACACCTCACGCTCACGGTCAACAATTAAGCGTACTGCTACAGATTGCACACGCCCGGCTGATAATGATGGTTTTACTTTTCGCCATAAAACAGGAGAAAGTTCAAATCCGACAAGACGATCAAGTACGCGACGTGCCTGCTGAGCATTAACCAGGTTGGTGTCAATTTTACGTGGGTTTTCAACAGCTTTCTGAATAGCATCCTTTGTGATCTCATGAAACACAATGCGACGCGTGTTCTCTTCTTTTAATCCAAGCGTTTCAAACAAGTGCCAGGCAATAGCTTCTCCTTCGCGGTCCTCATCGGATGCGAGCCATACCATCTTGGCATTCTTAGCTAACTGTTTTAGCTCCTTAACAACATCCTTTTTGTCGGAAGAGACTATATAATCAGGTTGATAATTATTATTGATGTCAACCCCAAAATCGCTTTTTGATAAATCACGAATGTGTCCATAACTTGATTTCACTAAAAAGTCTTTACCCAAGAACTTTTCAATGGTTTTTGCTTTTGCAGGTGACTCGACTATCACCAGATTCTCTTCTGTAACCGTTGTTTTTTTACCCATCTCTCAATTATCTTACAAACACCACTTAGTGTTAAAGCTTGCAAAATTATATAAAATTGCCACAATGTTAAAAAATGAAAATGCTTTACGCAAACGTTCGCCTGCATGTATCAATCAAATTTTACTATTTTTACACCAAAATATCAATTATTAGCATGAATCAAGCTTAATGATACATTACAACTGTCAAGGGTGTCAATAGCTTCATCAAAAGAAAAAAAATATTTGTGGTCATGCCGGTAATTTATAGTCTGTTATATTGTAACAAATAAACTATCCTATATTGATGAATCAAGAGAAATCAAAATATCGTAAACTGATTCGTACCTTTTGGGTATTGGTTATTGGGGGAATTCTGTCTGTTTTTACCCTGTTTACCATGATATCATACGGAATGCTTGGTTTTATGCCAACTTTCGAAGAATTGGAAAATCCGAAAAGTAACCTGGCATCAGAAGTGATATCGAGCGATCAGCAGGTTTTGGGTAATTACTTTCGCGAAAACCGCAGCTACACTACCTATGAAGAGTTATCGCCTAATATTGTCAATGCGCTGATTGCAACCGAAGATGTACGTTTTCATGATCATTCAGGAATTGATGCAAGAGGCCTGGCGCGTGTAATGGTTCGTACGATTTTAATGCGTGACCAAAGTTCAGGTGGGGGTAGTACAATTACTCAGCAGTTGGCCAAGTTGTTGTTTCACGGTCATGCGTCCAGTACCATTGAACGCGCGTTTCAAAAGCTTAAAGAATGGGTTATTGCCGTTAAACTGGAGCGTAGTTACACCAAGGAAGAAATTTTAACCATGTATCTGAATAAAGCTGAATTTATTTATGATGCTTATGGTATCAAGAGTGCTGCTCAGACTTTTTTCAACTCATCAACAGATACACTTAAAGTAGAGGAGGCCGCTGTTATTATCGGAATGTTAAAGAATCCGGCACTGTATAACCCGGTTCGCCGTCCCGAATTAACACAGGATCGTCGAAATGTGGTACTGCATCAGATGTTGAAAGCCAGCTTTTTGACTGATGCTGAATATGATTCCTTATCAACCATGCCTTTGGGTCTGCAGTTTAAGCGAGCCGACCATAAGGAAGGTCCAGCGCCGTACTTTAGAGAATATCTCAGGTTAACCTTAACAGCTGGTGAGCCGGATCGCTCAGATTACGCATCGTGGATGGAAGCTAAATTTCTTGAAGACAGTGCCCGTTATGTGGATGACCCTTTGTATGGCTGGATCAATAAAAACTATCGTCCGGATGGAACGAAATATGATGTGTACAAAGATGGCTTGAAGATATATACAACCATTGATTCGCGCATGCAGACCTATGCAGAGAATGCAGTTAAGAATCATTTAAGTCAGGATATTCAGCCCAAGTTCTTTGCTGAGAAGAAAGGTCGCCCTGGTGCTCCTTATACCAGAGATCTTGCCAGGGAAGACTATGAAAAGATTATTGAAAGAGCCATTAAGAATACTGATCGTTACCGTGGTCTAAAGCGAAATGGTGCAGATATGGATAGCGTGATGCGGGTTTTTAACACCAAATATGACATGACTGTATTTACCTGGGAAGGAGAACGTGATACAGTTATGACTCCGCTGGATTCGATTCATCATTACAAGTTCTTTTTGCGTGCGGGTATGATTTCAATTGATCCACTGTCAGGGCATGTTAAGGCATACGTTGGAGGGCCGAACTTTAAACACTTCATGTACGATATGGCTGGTAAGGGTAAGCGACAGGTTGGTTCAACAATTAAGCCATTTGTATATACCCTTGCCATGCAGGAAGGATTTACACCTTGTGATCTGGTGCCCAATATAGCCCAGACATTTTACCTGGGTAGTGGTAAAACTTGGACCCCACGTAATAGTGGAAGTAGAAGGGCAGGGGAGATGGTTACCCTGAAATGGGGATTAGCCAACTCCAATAATAACATAACGGCCTGGGTGATGAAGCAGTTTAATCCGCGTGCTGTTGCCAATACCATACGCGAGCTTGGCATTAAAAGCCCTATGGATGCCGTACCGGCACTTTGTCTGGGAACACCCGATTTTGGGCTACTTGAAATGACAAGTTCTTATGGTACATTTGCCAATAAAGGTGTGCACATTGAGCCAATGATCGTAACGCGCATTGAAGACAGGTATGGTAATGTTATAAGTGATTTCCATCCGCAAAAACGCGAGGCCATTAGTGAGCCAACAGCCTATTTGATGTTGAATTTACTGCAAGGTGTGGTTAACCAGGGAACCGGTGGTCGATTGCGTTACAAATATGAGTTAACAGGACAGATCGGCGGAAAGACTGGTACAACTCAAAATCATTCTGATGGATGGTTTATGGGAGTAACCCCACAATTAGTGACCGGTGTTTGGGTTGGAGGAGAAGATCGTGACATACACTTTGACGGAATCGGACTTGGGCAGGGAGCTAATATGGCTTTACCTATATTTGCCTTGTATATGAAAGATATATATGCCAATGAAGAAATTGGCATTACCCAGGAGGATGTATTTGAAGAGCCATTGAACTTCTACGTAAACCTTGATTGTAATCAACCGGCTCAGCAAGGTATGGACCAGGAGGAAGGCGAAATAACCGAAGAGGAAGAAATGGAAGGTGTGGAAGAGTTTCTATAAAAAAACAAATAGTCAAACGATATAAAAAGAGCTGCTCCTAAAAGGGCAGCTCTTTTTATTATGTCTGTTATATTTCTTTACGGCATTTTATAAACAAATGCATTAATATTCATACCTGCCCCAACCGATGTCATAACTACATTGTCACCACTCTCAAGGGTATGACCATCAAGCTGACCTTTACATATCAGGTCAAAAAGAGTTGGGACAGTAGCAACACTGCTGTTTCCCAATTTACGAATAGTCATAGGCATCACGTTCAGGTCAACATTGCGCTCGCCATATAAACGGAAAAGACGTTTAAGGATTGCTTCATCCATTTTGGCATTGGCCTGGTGGATCAGAACTTTCTTAATGTCACCAAGTGTCATTTCATTCTTATCCAAACATTCTTTAGCCAGTTGAGGTACGTTGGTTAAAGCGTAGTTGTACAAACGGCGTCCGTACATCTTAAGGAACAGGTTTTCTCCCTTTAGTTCTTCATTATACGGATTATCCATGCGGAGCAGATCAATGTGCTCCTCGGTGTCGGTTTGAACGGCATGCTTTAATATACCCACAGGAGTGTCGCTTTCACGTGCTTCAAGCAGTACAGCTCCTGCTCCGTCGGCAAAGATCATCGAGTCGCGGTCATGCGGTTCCATAGCGCGACTAAGTGTGTCAGCACCAATAACCAGTGCGCTTTTGGCATCACCCGATTTCAGGTAATAATTAGCCTGAATCATTGCCTGTGTCCAGCCCGGACATCCGAAGGTAATGTCATAAGCAATAGTTTTAGGATTTTTAATCCCCAGCTTATGTTTCACCCTTGAAGCCAATGTAGGCAGAATATCCGGGTAAATAGTACCGTGACGCATGTCTCCCAGGTTATGCGCGACGATTATATAGTCCAGCTTTTCCTGATCAAACCCTGCATCTTCTAATGCGGCTTTGCCAGCAAACATTGCCAAATCAGATGTTACGTGATTTTTTTCGGCACATCGTCTTTCGGCGATATCGGTGATCTGCTCAAACTTATCAACAACTTCCTGTCCTTCTGTTTCAATGATGGTTCCATCATCGTTGTAAAAGGTGTTGCTGATAAAATCGGCATTAGCTTTAACCACAGGAGGAATATAGCTTCCAGTTCCGGTAGCTACCGCATAAATCTCAGCCTTTGAATTCATTTTTACTTTTTTTCTAATATCAAACTACAAGTGCGTATCGAAGTACTTAAGCTCAACACTGTCTCCATCAAAAACACCATAAGAGAAGTGTTGTATCCAGTCGCCAAGAAATATTAACTGGCTTTCGGGCCCCACACTGACCTTTCGTGCCACATGACGATGACCGAATACAAAGTAATCGATAGCTTCTTCTTTCAAAACCTCTTTTGCATACAGCACAGCAAATTCTTTGTCGTCACCAAGGTAGCGGTCGCCATATGTTTTGTTGTTCTTTTCGCGACTTTTACCTGACCAGAAATCAGCCAATCCAATTCCACAATTAGGGTGAATTCGAGCAAAAAGCCACTGGGCAAATTTATTTGTAAATACAGACTTCAGAAAGTTATAATGGCGATCGTAATCTCCAAGACCATCACCATGGGCCAGGAAAAGCTTTTTGCCATTAAAATCTCTTACTATCGGCTGTCGGTAAACCTTAACTCCACACTCATTTTCGAGATAATCGAACAGCCAGATATCGTGGTTGCCTGTAAAAAAATGCACAGGTGTTCCACTATCCGTTATTTCAGATAACTTACCTAAAAATCGAGTAAAACCTCTTGGAACTACTTTTTTGTATTCAAACCAAAAATCAAAAATATCGCCCATTAAATAGATTTCGTCGGCCACATCTTTAATAGAATCAAGCCAGGCAACAAATCGTTTTTCATGTTGACGATGATTTTGAATGCCCGGAGCGCCTAAATGTACGTCGGAGGCAAAGTATATTTTTTTAGTCGTTTCCAAATACGGTATATCGTTTTTATTTAACGCACAAATATATTAGAAAAATCAAGTTTCTCCTAACTTAATAAACGTGGTAAATGATTGTTGAACAAATAAATAAATTGGTCGAAAACTTCAATCTCCGGGAATAGGGGATTGATAGTTATGTAAATGATTGATAATTAAAAAGCCGCGATCACATGTGATCACGGCTCAATGTTATTTTATTAACTGACAGTCGCTAAAGTATTTCATTAAGCTTATCAGTTAAACGATTGCCAAACAGGTTTTTACCAATTATTTCACCCTTTGGGCTAATAATATAGTTAGAAGGTATTTGTTTGATGTTATATAATCTGGCAGGAAATGAGTTGGTGTACTGTAAGTCACTTACGTCAATCCATTCATAACCTTCTTTTTTGATAGTACTTTCCCAAAGAACTTTACTCTTATCAAGTGATACAGAATATACTTCAAGATCTTTGTTCTTGTGCTTATCGTACATTTTTTTCAGGTGGCGGTTAGCGCCAACTGATTTTTCATCCCATGATGCCCAGAAGTTAACGATGATCGTCTTTCCTTCAAGTGATGATAATTTAATGGTGTCTCCCTCGATATTTGGCGCTTCAATATCAACATATCCGCTTTCTGCAGCTTTCGATTCAAATAATTCGTTTGTAAATTTCTCACGTTGTTGTTGAGCTTTTGCTCCAAGAACATAATTGTACAAGTGGCTCGCTCTTTCTGAGTCAGGGAAATACAAATTTAAGCTAGTAGCTAAAGTTGCGAAATACACCTGATCTTTTTTATCAAATACATTAAGCACTGCCGTATTATCGTCTAAATTCTGAAATAAGGCATAGTATCCAGCAAAAGAACGTGGGTTTTCCATGATAAATTCACCTACAAAAGCTTTGTGATCCAGTAATTTCTGATCGTATTCTTTCTCAAGCTCTTTCCTGGTTTCCTTATTCTCAGTAGCCTGATATTTGGCCACAAGTGTGTTAAGTTCCTTATTCAGCTTACGAATACGCTTGTTAAACATCTGAATGTATACAGAACCAATGGAATTACGCAATTGATAGCTTGTTTCAAGGTTTTTAGCATCGGCATTAATAACAATGGTCTCAGTAGTATCAGCTAATAATGTGATATAGTTATTGGGGCTAAGCTTAAGAACCAGGAATGTAGGCTCTGATAAACGATCTTGCTTAAATTCGAAGTCCCCATTCTTGATTTTAACCGAGTCAATGGTCACCGTCTGGCTTAAGTCCATTCGCTCCAGGTAAAGCATTTTGTCATTAGCGCCTTCAATATGACCACTAACAGTATATTTCTCTTTATTTGTACATGCATTAGCTAATAACAAAATTAGAAGTAAAAACAGTCCCTGTTTCATTTGTTTATTTTTTTCTTTTCAGTTGTCACTACTAACCCCCTCTAAATAGGGATGGAAATAACAGGTAAATTTTAATTATGCATCACAGTGCAAATTTTAAAAACTTACTGGTCGTTTCATTGGTAGATTCAATTGGTTGTACTAAAGTTTCTTCCTAAGAATAAGATCGCTCAAATATAGGATTTATTTTTAATTATTCTGAATGGCTGAACTTAGCTCTTCCAATTCCCTTGCGCGTTTCACAATTATTCTATTCTCATCAAGCAGCAAAAGAGAAGGCAATGAATTGAGCCCGAATTTTTTCATTATTGGAGAGTCTTTACCCTTGAGGTCTGAAAGGTGCAGAAGAGCTAATCTGTCTTCTCTGATAGCTTTCAGCCAGTTATCTTTATTGTTGTCTAGAGAAATCATGTAAATCTGAAGACCTTGACGCCGATAGGTTCGACTCCATCTCATCAATTGTTTGCTAACTTTTCTTGATGCCTCTTCGTCCGATTTCCATAAAACCAATAACGATTGTGTTTTAATCAACGTATCCAGATCAACTGCCTGGTTCCAAGCATCAGGAATCGTTACAGAGGGAAGTGTTCGTCCTTCCTTTGTTATAGCATTAAAAAGATTAAAGCTCATTATTGAATCAATCCTGTTGGCAAAAAGTCTGACTGGAATATATTCAGGATATAAGCTATTAAGCTGGTTGCTTGTTTCATACAGGTAATCAGCTTCAGACTCGTGATTGAACATGTAATGATTACCCGCCTTTAACTGCGATGCCACAAGTGGAAGTAAAGTATTCCGATGATTCTTTATAATACGTTTAAGCTCCTTGCTGCGTTTGTCAATACTGATGTTAATTCGGTTATAAATGGAGTCCCGGACTCTAAAATAATCATCAGCAACCACAGAATCAGGAATGGTTGAGGTGATAGCTGCAATTTCATTTTTTAGCTTAAAGGCACTGCCCTGACATCTCCACAAGGCCTTTGTAGTTTCATTTCCTGTTATAGTCAGGTCAGGCGATTCCTGATTGAAATTACCACTTATCGAGGAAGGGAATGTTCCGCCTATTAATAAGGTCGAAATGGTTTCACCATCAATGCGCAGCTCGTAAATGGCTTCCGGAACCGAATCTCTTATGAAGACCAGGTTATTTGTCTCCTCATCGATAGATGCTTTATCAAATAATTCAAACTCTTCATTTAAAATGTATAACTCAGCTTCTCCTGTTATGCGAATGTCAGGCTTAAGAGTTAAGTAAGGCGTTTTTTGTGGCTTTGAACACGCAATAACAGCCAGAGAAAAAACAAATAAAACAAGGTGCTTCATGCTAAGGAAGTTTACACAAAAATATAAAAAAGAAGCCAGATAGAAACTGGTGGTTCAAACTATATGCAAGCTTGTATGGTATGAATATTTCGATTGCTATCAGGGTAATGCTTCTAAATTGTGGCATGGCTATTGTTTAAAGAAATTGATTTGTGAATATATTAGGCTGATATTGTAGTGTTTAAACTTGTTATTTAGGTAGTATTAGAATTTTGAATAAATTTGGTCGGATATTAAACAGTTCAAATTTCACCTTTTACAAGTTATTGGGTTGATAAGCGACTGTAACGAATAAAACAACCAATATGGAAAATAACGGATACTTGAGCTTTGTGGAACAAGCTCTGTCCAGTAATGGAACATTAAATGCCTTTAGTGATTTTAAAGGAGAAACAATTACTTATAATCAGGTGGGAGAGCGAATAGTTGCTTTACACCAACTATATAATGAACTTGGTATTAAAAAAGGGGATAAGGTAGCCTTAATAGGTCGCAACATGACCAGCTGGGCGGTCGTCTATTTGGGTACCATAACCTATGGCGCTGTCATTGTTCCTATATTACCGGACTTTAACTCAGGAGATATACACCACATTGTCAATCATTCAGAATCAAAACTTTTATTCACAACCGATTTGTTGTTTGATAAACTGGATGAAACGAAGATGAAAGGATTGATGGGTATAATATCTATCAACCAATGTATTTCGCTGGTTGATAATGTGAAAGGTGGGCTGGGAGAGTGTGTGGAAAAGCTTCAGGCTTTTTTTAAAGGTGATGGAAGTAGCTTTAATCCCGAACAACTAAATTTTCCTGAAATCGAATCAGAAGAGGTGATGGTGTTATCATATACCTCTGGTACATCAGGCTTTTCAAAGGGTGTTTTGTTGCCGCATCGTAGTATATGGTCAAATATTAAATATGCACAGGAGCATTTGATTTTAAAGCCACAGGAGCGTGTGGTGTCGTTTTTACCTTTGGCACATGCTTACGGTTGTTTATTTGAATTTTTATGGCCTTTTACAATGGGGTGCCACATAACTTTTTTAACACGAACACCATCGCCTCAAATTATAACTGAAGCCTTCCGTAAAGTGAAGCCGCATATCATTTTATCTGTTCCGCTTATTCTTGAAAAGATTTTTAAGAAACGTGTACAGCCCCAGTTGGAAGAACCAAAGGTTAAGGCCTTGCTTAAGATTCCGGGGTTAAATAAAGTTGTTTACAATAAGGTTAAAAAGAAATTGTTTGAAGTTTTTGGCGGAGAGTTTCGTGAAATCATTATCGGAGGAGCAGCCCTTAATAAAGATGTGGAGCTATTTCTTCGAAAAATTGGCTTTCCATTTACAATTGGTTACGGGATGACCGAATGTGGTCCGCTGATCAGTTATGCCCCATGGACCGAATCACGTCGTTTCTCGGCAGGTGAACTGGTAGACAGAATGGAGGTGAAGATCGATTCTAAAGATCCATATAATGAGGTTGGCGAGATTTTAGTGAGAGGAGATAATACCCTTTTAGGCTATTATAAGAACCAGGATGCAACTGATGAGATATTTGGAGATGACGGTTGGTTGCACACAGGCGATTTGGGAGTTATTGATGAGCAAAACTTTATCTACATAAAAGGGCGAAGCAAAAACCTTCTATTGGGAGCTTCAGGTCAAAATATTTATCCTGAAGAAATTGAAGCAACTATCAATTCGATGGAGTATGTGCAGGAGTGTTTGGTTCGTGATAATGATGGAAAGTTGGAAGCACTTATTTATCCTGATTATGAAGCAACAGATGCAGAAAGACTCAATAAGGCACAAATAGAGCAGAAGCTGCAGGAAATCAAAGCAGCCACCAATAAGACCTTACCGGCATACATGAATATACAACAGGTTACATTATTTCCTGAAGAGTTTGAGAAAACACCTAAAAAGAGTATTAAAAGGTATAAGTATACCAAGTAGCAGATTCTAAAGGGTGATGTAAGTTTAAGCCTCTGAAATATCCTTTTGTTTTAAGCTATGAGTTACTGGCTGAAATAGGCAAAATTATTGTCATTACTGCCCTCTGTTTAATATGTGGATTATACAGTTTGCCATGTCTTAGACATGATTGAATCAATTAATAAAAGTAATAGGAAGCCACCTTTTTAAGGGGGCTTTTTTTATGGGCTATTGACAATAAGAGATAAAAACATCTTATTTATATGAACATTTATTAGTATCCTATGTTTAAAGATTACTAAAAATTAATAAACAAAAATTACACCATTGAAGCAGAAAAAGAAGATAATCATTCTGGGCGCAGGTTTTTCCTCACTGTCTGCGAGCTGTTACCTGGCAAAAGCAGGATACGATGTAACCGTGCTTGAAAAGAACGACGCTGTTGGAGGAAGGGCCAGACAACTTAAAAGGGATGGCTTTATTTTTGACATGGGACCCACCTTTTATTGGATGCCCGATGTTTTCGAACGCTTTTTCCTTGATTTTAACCAACAGGTGTCTGATTATTACGAGTTGCTGCGTTTGGATCCGTCCTATTCAGTTTGTTTTGGACAAGAAGATTTTGTCACGCTAAGTGCTGATATAGGTGAGATTAAAGCCACCTTTGAAAAGAACGAAAGTGGAAGTGGAAAACGTTTGACAGATTTTCTAAGTAAGGCTGAATCCAATTATGATATAGCTGTTAAAGACCTGGTGTATAAACCTGGTGAACATTTGTTTGAGATCGTGAATTCAAAAACAATAGGCCGCCTTGGAGCATTTACGAAGTCTATTAGTAAAGATGTAGCCGCTTACGTAAGTAATCCTAAATTAAGGAAAATACTGGAGTTTCCGGTTTTATTTCTGGGTGCTAAACCATCAACTACACCATCGTTTTACAATTTTATGAACTACGCCGACTTTATGCTGGGTACATGGCATCCTAAGGGGGGGATGTTTGAAGTGGCTGATGGTATACGACGCTTAGCAGAACAGCTGGGGGTTAAAATAATGGTCAATGCACCGGTTGATGATGTTTTAATTGAACAGTCGCAAATTAAAAAGGTGTATTCCGGTGGTCAGGAATTTATGTGTGACATCGTTTTAAGTGGTGCCGACTATCATCATACTGAGCAGTTGTTACCAAAGTCGTATCGGCAATATTCAGAAAAGTATTGGGATAAAAAGACTTTCGCGCCATCGGCTTTACTCTTTTATGTCGGTTTTGATAAAAAGCTTGATCATTTAGCACATCACAGTTTGTTTTTTGATGTTGACTTTGATCAACATGCATCCGCTATTTATGATAAACCCCAGTATCCTGATGATCCGTTGTTTTATGCCAGTTTTCCATCTGTTTCTGATGAAACAGTTGCTCCTGAGGGTAAAGAGGCAGGTATTTTTTTAATTCCTTTAGCCCCGGGTTTAGAAGATAATGAAGCAATCAGGCAACGTTATTTTGATATAATTATCAGTCGTTTAGAGTCTACGACCAAACAAAATATCCGTTCTCATGTTTTATTTTCAGAATCGTTTAGTGTAAATGATTTTGTATCGACCTATAATTCGTACAAAGGAAATGCCTACGGATTAGCGAATACTTTACTGCAGACGCATGTATTGAGACCCAAGTTGAGAAGCAGGAAGGTGAAAAATTTATTTTTTACCGGACAGCTGACTGTGCCAGGGCCCGGAGTACCACCATCATTGATTTCGGGCAAGATTGTGAGTGATTTAATCATAAAATACTATGCCCAATGAAGCAATTATTCGATACATCAAGTTACAACTGTAGCCGCTTGGTAACGCGTGCATACAGTACATCCTTTTCAAAAGCTATTACATTACTGGCACCATCTGTCCGGCCTGCTATTTATGCTATATATGGTTTTGTCCGTTATGCCGATGAGATAGTGGACACCTTTGATGGCTACAACCAGGAAGAACTGTTACTGGAGTTTGAAGAAAACTATGAAAAAGCTTTAAAGAGGCGAATAAGCATGAATCCTATTTTAAATGCCTTTCAGGAAGTTGTGCATCAGTACCGCTTATATGATTTGGTGCACTCCTTTATGGATAGTATGAAAATGGATTTGCAAAAGACTGAATACAATACAACGAAAGAATATGCAGATTATATTTACGGTTCGGCCGATGTGGTTGGTCTGATGTGTTTAAAGGTATTTGTCAAAGGTGATGAAAAAAGGTATGAAGAGCTTAAGCCTTCGGCCATGCGTCTTGGATCAGCTTTTCAGAAAGTAAATTTCCTTCGCGATTATAAAGACGATATGGAAGGATTGGGACGTTCTTATTTTCCTAACTTAAAAAACTCTTACCTTGACAATACCACCAAGCAGGAAATCATTCGTGATATCGAAGATGATTTTAATGAAGCTTACAAAGGTGTGGTGCGATTGCCTTTAGAGGGACGCCTGGGAGTTTACCTGGCTTATCGCTATTACAGGCGTTTACTGCAGGAACTTAAATCTGCTGATAGTAAGCGAATCAGAAACGAGCGTATACGTATAAACAACTTTCTTAAATTAGAGATTCTGGTAGAATCATACTTGCGATTTAAGTTAAATGCCATCTGATGCGATGGATAATTGCCATAGGATTTTATGTGTCATCTGTTGCCTTGTTAGCACAGCAGATAGCAGAAGTGCGTGAGCAGTTTCATACCATTAACAATGAGGAGCGATTAATGGCCTTTATTAAGTTGACCACAGAAGTTAATGACTCTAAAGCAACTCCTTATATAGAGGCAGCCAATATGCAAATGGCCAGGTATACAGCCAATCCTATTAAAAAACTGAAATATTTTAATGAGGGAAAAAAACAACTGGAATTATACATTGATAAAAACCCGTTTGATATTGAAGCGCGATATGTCAGGGCGCTTGTGCAAAGTGAGGTTCCTGATTTTTTGAATTATAATGAGCAATTTGATTCAGATATCTCGTATATATTGGACAATATTGATTCCAGTTTACTTCCACCTGAATACAAGAACACAATTAAGGAAACAATAAATCAACTTGTTAAAAAACAACAGTTATGATTGCCCTTTACATACTTATCACACTTGTAACCTTCGCACTGATGGAAGGTGTTACCTGGTTTACGCATAAGTACATTATGCACGGCTTCTTATGGGTGCTTCATGAAGATCATCACCACCCGGCTAAAGGTCAGGTATTTCAAAAGAATGACAGTTTCTTCTTTATTTTTGCAACACCCAGTATTCTGCTTTTTTTCTTTGGTGTTAATCCTTCGCTTAACATCTTGTTCTTTGTTGGTTTAGGGATTTTGTTTTATGGTATTGCCTACTTTTTAGTTCACGACGTGTTTATTCATCAACGTTTCACATGGCTTTCAAATGTTCAACACCCATATTTTAAGGGATTAAGGCGTGCGCATGGGAGCCATCACACAGGTGGTGAATGTTACGGTATGTTGTTAGTCCCTCGTAAATTCATTAAAGAGGCAAAAGAAAATTCGCTGCTGGTCGAATAAGATATGTAATTGAAATGCATAGGTTGAGGCTATACTGCACCAAATTTTAACGGTTTTTGGCATAGGTCAATACACTATGTATTTGATGTTGCTGTTTTATGTAGCAACAGTTATCAGTCGCTTAGCTTCCCGGGATTTATATGTTAATGTGCAATGATCAGAATTGTTGAAATTGATTAGATGTAAGATCAGGACACAAGGAAGTTGATGTTTGCTTGTAACTTTAATAAAAAGAATCAAATTAAAATAGGAATGTTACAGATCTCAGTGCTTGATAAAAATGTTCATTTATAATAATACCATAATCTATGGGGACTGAAATATATACTTATCTATTAATTAATGTGGCATGTATAATTGTTCCGTTTGTAGCAAGCTTTTATCCTAAACATGCATTTTATAAGGAGTGGCTTTTCTTTATTCCTGCTAACTTGACAGTTGCTTTCCTTTTTCTTGTATGGGATTATTACTTTACACATATGGGTATCTGGGGGTTTAATCCAAGGTATCTGACAAAAATATACCTTCTTAACCTGCCTTTGGAAGAAATACTCTTCTTTATCGCTATACCATATGCCTGTGTATTTACCTATTTTTCAATGAAATATTTGATCAGGATGAATCCTTTTACTCGTTTTCAGGGGTCGGTAACAATTGGCTTGGCACTACTCTTTTTAATAGTTGGAGTTGGCTTTTGGGGTAAGTGGTACACCAGTACAACAGCTTTGATAACAGGTTTATATTTGTTGGTAAGCTTTTATCTGAAACGTGACTTGTCATATGTCTATCTGTCCTATATTATTATAATGCCTTTCTTTTTTATAAGTAATGGAATACTGACCGGGACATCGCTTGAGGAACCAATCGTCTGGTATAATAATGCCGAAAACCTGGGCATTCGTATGGGGACTATACCAATTGAAGATAGTGTATATGGTTTTTTACTTATTTTGATGAATATTGACCTGTATGAATGGTTGAAAATGAAGACGCTTCGAATTCCGGCTAAAGCACTTTAAAGGATTAAGATGACAATAAGTGTGTCTTATGAAATGTTTTTACGGAAACTATTCCACATGTATCAATGTTCATATAGTTTCATTGAACCCTGCTATACTTAGATTATTGATTTGAAAAGAATGGAGTTCATCTTTTTCATGCATTATATATGCTGAAAATTACGCAAAATGCGTAGATAAAAAGTAGTTGTATTCCCACCATAATATTCATTTTTATTTCTCACCTTTGCAGCCTCAAAAAAATGGCATATTCCAGGTCGGGTCTGGAGTCCTAAAAGGCATTTTTACAACACCTACTCCTGGTGTTAAGCTACAGAATATTAGTGAATTGTGTGGTTTTTAATTTTCCTGTTTCATATTTGTATTTCTAATATTTCTGGGCTGTTTTGGCATTAAAAAATAATCTCGTGGTTCAATTCTGATGAGTTATGTTTAATAAAAAATGCGCAAAATGCGTAGATGTAAAGTAGTAGTTTTCCCACCATAAGTTCCTTTTTTGATTCTCAACTTTGTCATGTCCAAGATCTTTGAAACGTCAAAGGCTAGTTTTCAAACGAAAGTGCTTAAGGTTGTTTAAGAGGGCAGGTTGACATGATTGAGGGTAATATTACAAGTTTAACAGTTATTTCTCACCTAATGGTTTCTGTTCCTTTTAGCAACCTTATCAGAATACTGGTTTTAAGAAGAGATTTACGATCGTTAAAATCTAAAAGAAATTAATGTTTTTTGGTGTAAATCGAGAGCAGGACATCAATATGGCTAAAGGTTTTTAATAATTAGGAATATTTCATTAACCCTGATGTTCCTGCTCTTTTTAAAATTCAGTCAGGATGGTTTTTGATTGCATTAAATTCGTGATTATCTATTAATTAGAGTTTATTAATATTTGTGTAAATCGAGAGCGGGACATCAATAGACTAAAGGTTTTTTTGATAAATAGGACAATTTGAATAAACCCGATGATCCTGCTCTTTTTAAAAATTTAATTATGTGACATTTTTTAGCTTATAGATTTACAATGATTATAAATTTTTAGAGTGTTTAAATTTTGTTGCTGTAAATCCTGAGCGGGACATCAATGGACTAAAGGTTTTTTAATAATCGGGACTATTATTAAAAAAATGATGTCCCTGCTCTTTTTATCGTCCTTGGTAAAGGGTTGAACTTAATTAGTATATGGCGGACGATGAGATCATTGAAGTTTAGAATTTGATGCGGTTAATTTAAGGAGCAGGATGTCATATTTCCGTGCGTACTTTTAATTACATTCTTTTAAAAAAATGATGTTCTGCTCTTTTTTATAACTCATCATCAGAAATAATTGACTGGCGGTCTTACTACCACTAATTTCTTTGAAAAGTCAAAGAATTATTTTGTTTGCTGCTAAATGTATAAATGGAGCAGGTCATCACCATAGATAAAGGTTAATTTTTAATACTACAATTTGTTTGATATCTGATGTTCCTGCTCTATTTCTGTTAACCAGGTAAGGAATGCATTTATTGTGTTTGCTTCTTTTGATCATTATGAGTCTAAGATTTAAAATAATCATCAGGGCAAACTTTTAGATGATTGGCAAACCAACTGATAAACATATATATGGCGTGTGTTTCTGAAGGGTTGACACTTTTTTTATGGATTTCCTTTTTGAAATAACAATGTGACATTTTATTAATCTTAATGTTCGGTTTATTATAGGGGCAGGGCTGCTTCATAGTAATTTAGTAATTAGTGCTTTATAGAATTTGGAATTACGTGATAGCCCTGTTCCTTTTATTTCAATAAGTCACAAGAACAATTCAGGAAGCATTGGAAAATCACAGGTGACTTAAATGGTGCACATAAGTGTTTGAAATACCGGGCAGGACATCATAAATCCAAGTTTACTTTTATACAGAAATTTTTGTCTAAATCGATGTTCCTGCTCTTTTTTGCTATGCGTGATGGTGGCATTCTTCACAAAAGTTTTTTTCATGACAGTGCAATAGACATCTTTTTTAACCGGTCGCTTTACAATTATTTCAAGGCTGTTCCTCAAAATCACTGTTTTAAAAAGACCCTTAACTAAATATTAATAATGGCTTAAAGAATTAAAGAGTAAATGATTGACACGAGTGTTTCTGTTATAATTAGTTCATACAATCATCCAAAGTGGTTAGAGAAAGTGTTGATTGGTTTTTCATGCCAATCGGTATCTGGTTTCGAAATTGTGATTGCCGACGATGGTTCAGGTGCTGAAACGAAATCAGTGGTTGAAAAATGCCGAACAAACTTAGATTTAAACATACTTTATGTGTGGCACGAGGATAAAGGATTCAGGAAAACAAAAATATTAAATGAAGCTTTAAAGATCTCAACAGGCGAATACATCATCTTTACGGATGGTGATTGTATTCCAAGGCGAGATTTTATTGAAACACATTTAAGTAATGCAGAAGATGGCTATTATTTGTCAGGAGGATATGTCCGCTTACCATTGTCGGTTAGTCGTTTAATTGGTTTTGAAGATATTGCTTCAGGCAGGGCTTTTAGCATTCGTTGGCTGCAAAAAGCAGGGGTGAAAAGAAGTTTTAAACTATCGAAGTTATCAGGCTTTAAATGGTTTACTCAGATGATGAATTTAATAACACCTGCAAATGCTACATGGAATGGATGTAATGCTTCAACATGGCGTGAGTACTTTTTTGAGTTAAATGGTTTTAATGAAGATATGCATTATGGCGCAGAAGATCGGGAATTTGGTTCGCGTCTTGATAATAAGGGGTTGAGATCAAAACAGATACGTTATTCGGCCATATGTATTCATCTTGATCATGCCCGTGCCTACAAAAATAAAGAACACCTTATCGCGAATCAGACGATATGGCGTACAACAAAAAGAAATAAGTTGATTGTCACAAAGAATGGTATCCAAAAACTATAGGTGATTTAGTATTGATTGTAGTTTTTTAATATAAATCCATATAACCATAGGGTTAACAGAGATTCAGTTACCTTCAGATCACGCCCCTCTGTGAACTCTGTTTTCTCTGTGGTTAATTTGTACACCTGGATTCTTAGTTATTTTTTATTGTGGCCGCCACTTAATACCTCATTGATTTTTTCTGATATATCTGTTTGGGGTAGCTATAGAAACTAATTAAAAGTCTTAATTTGGCTGTCTGAAACATTGATAGCCCGATGATATGAAAGTATTAATTGTATATAACGGAATTATTCCAACACCTCTATATGGAGGTACTTCACGTGTAATCTGGTATTTAGGAAACGAGCTTGTGAAAATGGGTCATAGTGTTAGCTACCTTGTAAACAGGGGCTCATCCTGTCCGTTTGCTGATGTGAAGACAATTGATACGACTAGGCCCATTGTTGATCAAATAGGTGATGATGTGGATCTTGTACATTTTAATATGCTGGTTCCCGATGTAGAGAAATTGAAACAACCTTACGTTATTACCATGCATGGAAATGGTAGTAAGGATGTGAAACTTCCGCTAAATATGATTTTTGTTTCAAAGAACCATGCCCATCGCTATGCCTCTGAAAGTTATGTGAATAATGGATTGGACTGGGATGATTACAGGAAGCCCGATTTATCAAAGAGCAGATCTTACTTTCACTTTCTCGGTAAGGCAGCCTGGAAAGTTAAGAATGTAAAAGGCGCTATCAATATCATTAAGAGCACAAAGAGTGAACAACTTAAGGTTCTTGGCGGTACACGTTTAAATTTCAAGATGGGTTTCCGTTTTACAACAAGCAGACGTGTTTCTTTTCATGGCATGGTAGGAGGTGAGGAGAAATATGAGCTCCTGAATGGCTCCAAAGGATTAATATTTCCAGTAAGATGGCACGAGCCATTTGGATTGGCCATAACCGAAAGTCTATATTATGGTTGTCCTGTTTTTGGAACACCCTATGGCGCATTGCCCGATCTGGTAAGCAATGAGGTTGGATTTTTATCTAATAAGCAAGATGAGTTGGTGGAGGCCATTAATAATGCCGATCAGTTTTCGGTAAAAGCATGTCATGAGTTAGCTCTTGAAAAATATAATTCCAAAACAATGGCGTTAAGCTATCTCGAAAAGTACGAACAGGTTTTAAATGGTACCTCGTTAAATGATAAAGCTCCTTACCAGGAAAGTGCTCCTGTTAAAACGCTGTTGAATTGGGAATGAAAAACTGAAACAATTAATTCTTTTGCAGATTAAAATACTTGTCCAGCACCATTAGTGAAATAAGTCTTTCACGCTTTTTGTTTCTAAACTGGTCAATGTACTCATGAGCGTTTTTAACTATTGCTTTCGCTTTATCTGGATTCGCGATGTAATAGTTCATTTTCTCAACAACATCGGAATAATCATCTTTAACCTGTATGTAATGGTAGTCAGGAATTAATGTATCTTCCATAAACCATGTCTCATAATTGGGTTTTGGCATCATTGCAATTGAGTTGGAAGCCATCACCCACTTTAAGCTGGTAGCAACATCGTAACCCTCAATAACCATTACAAATTTATATTGCAGCATTTCATACATGTTCAGCTTGGGTTTACGCCAATGCAGGTATGGTTCCAGGTTACTGACATGTGCCACATTACATTGGGGATGTCCAAACCATTTTTCGATAAACTTAATACGCTGAATGTGTACAGTTTTAAAGGCTCCCCGCCAAACCAGTAAATCTTTCTTTTTGTCGTACGGTGTAATGTCATTAGGAAAAGTGAAATGACGTATCTTATTCAGCTTTAAAAGTATAGAATTCTGATTGGTATGATTAATGGGACGACTTTTAACAATGGCCGGATGCTGAGGAACTTCAGTTACATCTCCAAATTCGTAATCGATGTATTTATTGTCAGGGAAGTATCGTGTTATTTCACGGGTGTCAAAAAAATAGGTGCGTTGTTTTTTTCCTGGTTTAAGAGTTCCTAACTGCCTGCTTTTATTGCTTCTGGCAAAAGGAGTGTTGAGCTTATTGTAATAATTAACCCGTTTGTCTATATAAGCCTTCTCTGAATTAGTCTTTTTATTGTAAGTTGCCAGTATCAGATTTCTCCTTGTTTGAAACAAGAAGCTAGGAATCAGAAGTTTTAAAGCACTTTTGAAATAATAATACTGCTTAAAATTTCGATACCGAAAGGTCATCCATTTTGAAAACCATTTTTTATTACGTACGCCCATTTTATCCCTTTATATACAAGCTGCCGTAAAAGTAGCTAATTCCCATTAAATGTAACCAAAGGCAGGTGCCGAATTTGTTTGACCGGGTAGAATTAAACCCTGTACTGCCAATTCATTGTGTTGAACTTGTAATGAGATGTATTTACGCAGAAGTGCTAACAAAGAGATTGTCTCCTCTTATTTCTTATTGTTAAATTGAGATGCAAAAGTGTTGGCGTTTTCTACAATGTACCTGGCTTTATTTCCGGGTTATGAATGTAAGTCACCAACGTCAATGGTCATTCTTAATGCAGAACAGTGCTTAAAATTCTTGTGTGTAAAAAGATTGGGATAATAACTGATTGGCTATGAAATGCTGGTATATAGGAGTTTGAAATCTACAAATGTTTGATTGTTTTTGATATTTACCGGACTTAAACTGATAATTAAAGCTTTTGAGTCTGAATAATATAATTGGGCCACATTTCTTTAATTAATATATCTTTGTGATAAATTCTTAAAGTGAGTGAAATGACGTGTTTTTTCGATGTGCAAAACATCTATTACATTCCTCAATACTTCCCGGTATGGAGAGAATTAATGAAGCGAGGCCATACATGTAAACTGGTTGTGTATGAAAATACCAATAAGGAATCGTTAATTAATCAGGTTTTGAGTCAAATAGGTGTTGACTATGTTAAAGTCCAGGGCGAAGAGCACGCAAAAGAGCTTTATTTGAAAGAAAAGCCAGAGTGGATTTTCTTCGGAAACAAGTTCGGTTCACTTGACTTAATTCATAAGCATTCCAAATCTATCCAGATGGGGCATGGTATTGGTCCCAAAAGAAGTTACTATAGAAAGTCTGATACTCCTATGACCGTTCGGTTTATTGAAGGAGAGATGCGCCTGAAGGTCATTGAAGATATGTACCCTGACGATAACTTCGTTCAGGTTGGCTTCAGCAAACTTGATCCGGTATTTGATGGTTCTGAAGCGGGATTGGATCTGAAAAGGCTGGGACTCGATCCTCAAAAACCTACCATATTGTACGCTCCAACCTTTAACCCTACTTCAATAGGTTGCTTTCCAAAAGATTGGGTAGATGATTTCAAAGAATATAACATTCTGATTAAACCCCATTCATTCACTTTTGCTTTAACAAAAAGCCGGTATATTAAAGATCAGAAAAGGATTAAGGAATGGGCTAAATACTCTAATGTATACCTGGCGGACGCAGATGAATATTCGTTGGTCCCTTTCCTGAAAACGGCAGATATTCTTATTAGTGAAGCATCATCAACGTTATTTGAATTTGCAGCCTTGGATAAGCCGGTTGTTATTTGTGACTTTTACGATTTAAAATGGTCTTACAAAGGCATCTTTAAGTACCGTTTTAAGAAACGCTTTCTAACGGAGTCTGTCATTTATCAGGACCTGGGAACACATGCCGTTAACTATAGGCAGGTAAAGCAGAAAGTAGAAGAAGAAATGAATAATCCGTCTAATTACAAGGATAACAGGAAACAATATAACAAAGACCACGTTGGGCCAACAGATGGAAAAGCATCTGTCAGAATTGTGGATTACCTGGAGAATTTTGGGAAATAGATAGTAAGGAATTCAGATGTTCTATTGATCATCTGAATTCTCAAGCAAGTTAAGTGCTTTCTTCAAAATGGTAGAACTAACATTCGGGGTATAATCAAAATATACCATGTCGCATGTTACAGGCGGATATTTTCCTTTCCAATCTGAGCCAACAGAGATAGCATCTATTTTGTACTTATCTACAACACTTTGTTTGTTTTTATTAACCTGGGGAATCACTTCATCCACATATTTAACAGAGCTGATGATGCGGTAGCGTTCTTCAAAGGGAATCACAGGTTTACGCCCTTTAGAAGCCATGATAAGCTCATCGGTCGATACACCAACAATCAGGTGATCACAAAGCTCTTTTGAGCGCTTCAGAATGTTCAGGTGCCCATAGTGTAATAGATCAAAACAGCCTGAGGTATACATCCTATTATATTTTTTAACACTTGGTGTCGCTTGCAGAAGACCTCGTAAATAATCTCTTACAATAGCTTTTTGCTCTTCTGAAATTGTATTGTTGTGAGATGCCAGGTTGATAGCTCCCGGCCATGAATTATCAGTAAAGGTAAAGTTTGCATATTCTGCAGACTGACTGTATCGCGGAATGACATGAAAATGAACCTCCGGATCAACCATCATTAACATCAGGTAGTTTATTTTTTCTGCTTTAAGTTCCGGTTGTATACTCAGTTCAATGTCTTTAGTTATAAGTGACATCTCCTGCATGGCATCCTGACTGATGGCATGGAACTGGTTAACATCTTCTTTGCATATTAATATCATAGAGCCCAATGTAACCTGCTCCGGACGCAGTAATAGCAGCCAATGGCTATACTCTTTAATTAAAGAGTTAGGATATCCAAATTTTTTAAGCGTATCTGTAAGCATTATCTTCCCGTTATCCGTTTGTGGTATTCTGATAGAAAAGTTAACCATCTTTTAAACTGTCATTAACTTTACCGGCACAAAGGTAAAAATAATTGCTCAAGCTGCCGGATATCTTTTATCAATTACAATTAAAAGACTATCTTCGTTTCCTCTTATGTAAACTTGGAGAAGCACAGGACTCCTTATTATTGTAAATTTTAGATGTATTTAATCATAACAGTTTTAGATGAATTTATTATTAATTAATTCAATAGGCAGGCAGAAATGGGGTGGTGGCGAAAAGTGGATGGTGCTTGCGGCTTCTGAATTAATTAAGAAAGGGCATCAGGTACATATTGGTTGTCGCATAAACTCGGTTCTTGAGCAGCGAGCCAAAGAAGCCAATGTACCAGTTGTGAGAATAGATATCTATACTGATTTTAGCATTTCAGGATATTTACAATTAAAAAAGCTGGTTAAGAAACACGGGATCGAATTGATCATAGGTTGTCAGAATAAAGATGTAAGGGTAGCTGGTTTCATGTCTCGTATGACAAGCGGCCCAATTGTTTTAAGCCGCCAGGGTGTTCAACTGTTGAATAAGTCAGGGAAATATAAATGGAGCTTCTTGCCCTATTGTGATGGTATTATCACTAATACCAATTCCATAAAGAAAGAGTACGACAGTTACGGATGGTGGGACGATGACTTTGTTAAGGTTATATACAATGGCATCAATGATAGCAATATATCAGATAAGCAACTGGATTTAAGCAGATACATACCAACCGGTATTGAAAATCCATTGGTGATTGTATCAACGGGGCGATTGGCGAAGCAAAAAGGATTTGAATATTTAATAGAAGCTGCAAGTTCAATCGTCAAGCAGCATCCAGATGTTTTCTTTTTTATAGCCGGAACCGGGAAATTGGAAATGACATTGAAACGTCAGGTGCATGATCTTGGGCTTGATAGGAATGTTCACTTTTTGGGCTTTCAAAAAAACATCTCTGAGTTGCTGAATGCCGCTCATCTGTTTGTGTTGCCATCCTTATATGAAGGGATGCCTAATTCATTAATGGAAGCATTGGCACATGGTATTCCCGCAGTAAGTACCCGTGTTAATGGCGTTGAAGAATTAATGAAGGACGGGGAGCATGGATATATTGTTGAACCACAAAGTGTATCGGCTTTGGAAAGGGCAATTGAACAATTAATTCTTGATACAGAGTTGGCAGAAAAGGGACAACGAGGAGCTGAACATGTTAAGGATAAATTTTCCATTGATAAAATGGTTGACAGCCTTGAAATACATCTTCTGAAACAAATATCTAAATAAGCCCTAAGCGGCAATTTCTACATTTCATTCACATTATACGTGAGGTTAAGTTTCAACTGATTATTTTTGCATCTCAAATCAGATCATGTAATTAAATAATTAGGTTAATGATTAAACCATTTTTATATAAGTTTCTTCGTACATTTTTATTTTGGTTATTGTTTTTTGCTGTTCACCGCCTGGTGTTTATGCTGGCTAATTGGCAATATTCAAATGGAAGCCCTCTCGGACAGCTGCTTTGGTCGTTTATTATTGGTATACGGTTAGATAGTTCGTTTACTGGTTATATAATGGTGATAAGTGGTATTAGTATGCTACCTGTTGTTTTAATTAAGCGTCGAATTCAATTCTGTTGGTTCAATGGTATTACTAAGGTGTTAATAGTTCTGTTATCAGGGTTTTTACTGGGAGATGTTGTTCTTTACTCCTTCTGGGGCAAACACATGGACAGTGAAGCCATTGGTTTCCTGCAAACACCCGATGTTGTTATGGCATCATTACATTGGTACCAGTTAATATTGTTTATAGTGGTATTGGCGGTGTTGTCATTTCTGATGATAAAGCTTTACAAGTTGACCACGAGGGTGAAATTAACTATCAAAGAGCCTCAGAATTGGAAATATACACTTGCGACTGCCGGTATTGTATTACTTGTCACCGCTAGTATGATAGGGCCTGTCAGGGGGAGTGTGGGAGTAGCACCTATTAACACGGGTGTCGCCTACTTTTCTTCGCATCGTTATGCTAACCATTGTGCCATCAATCCATTGTGGAATTTAGCTTACGACATGAAAAAGATGGATAAAACAAAGGTGCGTTACAAGTATATGGATGACGAGAAAGCCAGTGCAATCTTTGATCAGTTAACGAAGCACTCGGGTCAGTACCAATCAGTTTTAAACACAGAGCGTCCTAATGTGGTGGTTATTCTTCTGGAAAGCTTTGCTGCCTATATTATCGAAGATCTGGGGGGCAAGGCGGTTACGCCTAATATAGACCAATTAATGTCAGAGAGTATTTTGTTTAGCAACATAAGGGCTGCTGCCAATCGTTCTGACAAAGGTTTGGTAGCCACGATGGCCGGCTACCAGGTGATGCCATCTTACTCAATCATTCGTTTTCCTGAAAAAACCAACTCATTGCCATTTCTGCCCCGAAAATTAAAAGAGAACGGATACCATGATCTGACATACATGTATGGAGGAGATATCAAATTTAAAAATATGAACTCCTTCGTTAAGCAGGCCGGCTTTGAAAAGGTCATTTCCATTGATGACTTTGACTCTGACCAACAAGGAGAGAAGTGGGGTGTGCACGATGAATATACTTTCCGCCGCCTGGTTCAGGAGATGAAAGCTTCGCAGGAACCTTACTTTAAATTCTTTTTTACCTTGAGCAGCCACGAGCCTTTCGATGTGCCAATGGAGCGTATACATGAAAATAACTATTATAACTCGGTTGCCTATACCGATAAATGTATTGGGGAATTTATTACAGCAGCTAAAGAGCAAAACCTTTGGGATAATACCTTGTTTGTTTTTATAGCTGACCATGCTGTTCCGGGACCTGAGCTTGTGCCGCTTGATGATATTGATTACGCGCGTATTCCAATGTTTTGGACTGGAGGTGCATTAAGTGTTAAGGATACGGTAATCAGTAGTTACGGCTCACAAACAGATTTAAGCAGAACCATACTGAGTCAGTTAAATATTAACGCAGATGAATTTAAGTTTAGTAAAAACATATTGGATGAAGGTGTAAATAAGTTTGCATTTAATATTATTGCGCCAGGAGGCATTTCGTTTTCCGACAGTAGTAGTTTTCAGTTTTATGATACTAAGATCAACCGTTTTATTAATGTTACAGGACAACAAACGGCAGAGGACAGTTTAAGAGCAAAAGCTTATTTACAAGTAGTTTATAATGACCATCAAAGTCGATAGTTCCGGCAGAACGAGCAAAAAAGGTATAACATGCAATTAACAGATAATTTGAAGAGAGAAGATTTTGAAATAATGGCACCGGTGGGCTCCTATGAGTCATTGCGGGCTGCTATACAGGGAGGAGCTAATTCTGTTTATTTTGGAATTGAGCAGTTGAACATGCGGTCGCGTTCATCTAATAATTTTTCAAACGATGATTTAAGGGAGTTGGTAAAGATTGCCAAAGAACACGGTATCAAAACCTACCTCACCGTTAATGTTGTCATATTTAACGAAGAGCTGGATACCATGCGCGAGATCATTGATGTTGCCAAAGAAGTGGGTGTTACAGCTGTTATTGCTTCTGATCAGGCAGCTATCAATTACGCCCACAACAAAGGTGTTGAGGTGCATATTTCAACCCAGGTAAATATTTCAAATGTTGAAACGCTTAAGTTTTACAGCAATTTCGCTGATGTTGTTGTATTGGCCCGTGAGCTGAACATGAACCAGGTAAAGGCCATTCATCAGTCCATTATCGAAGAAGATATCAGGGGACCGAAGGGGAAACTGATCCAGATAGAAATGTTTGCTCATGGAGCATTGTGTATGGCAACGTCAGGTAAATGTTATATTAGCCTGCACCAGTTGAATGCTTCTGCTAACCGTGGAGGTTGTCTTCAACCCTGTCGTCGCGGATATACTGTGACGGAAAAAGAATCAGGCAATCAAATGGACCTGGAGAACGACTACATCATGTCGCCAAAAGATCTGAAAACGATCCATTTTCTTAACAAGATGATGGATGCCGGTGTCCGCGTCTTTAAAATTGAAGGACGCGCCCGCTCGGCTGAATATGTAAAAACGGTGTGTGAGTGTTACAACGAGGCTATAGAAGCAGTTATAGATGGCACGTATGACGAAGAAAAAATCAGTGACTGGGATACGCGTTTGTCTGAAGTGTTTAACCGTGGGTTCTGGGATGGCTATTATTTAGGGCAAAAGCTCGGTGAATGGAGCCATAACTATGGTTCACGGGCCACCAAAAAGAAGATATATATTGGCAAGGGAATGAACTACTTCCCGAAATTAAAAGTAGCTGAATTTCTGATGGAAACACAATCACTTGAGGTGGGTGATGAGATATTGATCACAGGACCAACAACAGGTGTCGTACAAATGACAGTACCGGAAATGCGCGTGGACCTGAAACCCGTTGAAAAAACAGTAAAGGGCGAACGATTCAGCATCGTGGTGGAAGAGAAAATACGCCGTTCAGATAAGCTTTATAAAATAGTCAAAGCCAAAGAGGACGATCTACAAAAATAAGCGTTCGGGATCGATTTGCATTTCAACGATGAGGTAAATAACAGGGCAGTAAAAACAGATATATGGAAGCACAAGGCAATTTGTTAAAAATGAAAAGCAACTTCACCAACGAAGCTGTGGAATATCAATTACGATTGGGTGATGAGCTGGTCGATTTAAACCAGTTTATCGGCAAATCAATAGAATTGCAATACCAAAACCAAATTAACTGTATCGCCTGCGGTAAACGTACATCTAAATCTTTTGCCCAGGGCTTTTGCTACAACTGTTTTCAAACGGCTCCTGAAGCCGAAGAGTGTGTTTTAAAACCTGAGACATGCCGCGCTCACCTGGGCGAAGCACGCGATATGGAATTTGCAGAGGCTCATTGTCTCATTCCACATTATATCTACCTGGCCGTTTCTTCGGGCATAAAGGTGGGAATTACCCGTAATACCCAAATACCTACGCGCTGGATCGACCAGGGAGCTTCACAAGCTGTTATTATTGCCGAGGTACCTAATCGTCATATTGCCGGGGTGATGGAGGTGTTTCTGAAAGATTACTTTGCAGACAAAACAAACTGGCGGAGTATGTTGAAAAATGAAGTGGCCACGAGCATTGACATTGAGGCAGAAAGAAAAAGGGCTATTGACCTGTTGCCTGCCGAACTAAAGCAATATGCCAAAGCAGATGAAACGGTGTGGCGGTTGAACTATCCGGTTGACGCTTTTCCATTAAAGCCTCAATCACTCACATTTGATAAGGAAGCTTCCATTAGCGGGACCTTGATGGGAATAAAAGGGCAGTACCTCTTGTTAGATAATGACAGGGTACTCAACATTCGCAAGCACAATGGCTACCTGGTCAGGATAAAAAGTGAGTAGCCACTATTGCAAAATCACTTCATCGATAAAAAACCACGATGGATTGCCATTACCGCTGTGTGATTCGGGCAATAAACCGCCATTGTAAATAGAAATCTTCACATAGCGGGCTGCTGCTTTAAGCGGCAAATGATATAAGAGGCGCTCATTGGTGGCCTCATTAAAAACAGGCTGTATATCCTGCGTTGCTACCTTGGAGAAGTGAATGCCATCATCCGATGTCCTTACTTCAATTTTTGATGGAGACACGATCCACTGAGCCGGTTGCGATAAAGCGGATACATATAATTCGCTGACCGTACTCTTTTGCTTAAATTCAAACAAAAAGTCATTGTCTGTGCCGTTAAATCCACACCAGCTGCCATCGCTTAAATCATTGTCGTTACCTCGTTTTCCATCGAAAAGTGCCTTGTAGCCTTTTGAGAAGTACTTTTTATCGGGCTCAGGGACGACCTCGGCTAAGCGGGCCTTAGATTGTTTCTTTTTAATAACTGTGCTCGAAACAATAGCCGATGGATACATATTATCAGTGTATGATCTCGCTTTAACCGTTTGACTTTCTTTGATCATAAGTGCCTTTTTATAAAGGGCAGATGATGGATCGGGCTGTTCGCCATTCAAGGTATAGAAAATATCTGATTGTGCTCCCTGTGGTCTGATCTCAACGAGCACAGAATCGTAAAAGCACCATTGTGCCGGATTGATAATGGGAACCTGGGCATTTTGCAACAGTCTTTTACGAGGGCCCTGTTCACTTCTCCTGTTATGCCTGAATACAAATTCAGCCATGATAGGGTAATGGTCTGAGATAAAGACATTATTCTTAATAACCTGGTGTGTTGTAAAGGATTTAATATCAAAAAAGCCATTGGTAAAGATATGATCAATAACTATTTCGGGAGTCTCAGGATCAAAGCCATTAAAAGTCTGATGGTTGGTGTCCTTACTTTCAATGGGTAAATAGCGGGTGTCCCACATTTGCAAATAGCCCTCCCAGTTATTCGTAAGGGTTGTGTACATGCGTTCTGATGGCTGGGCATTAAAATCACCCATTAGTATCACCGGTGCCTGACCTGCTATTGTTTTAATCTTGTTAAGCAGTAAAATAGCACTTTCATTGCGTGCAAAGGCACTCACATGACTAAAGTGGGTATTAAACACATAAAAAATGTAGCCATTGGTCTTGTCTTTTAGTTGCAGCCATGTAACAATACGCGGTAACACAGCCCCCCAGCTTTTACTTCCCGCTATTTCAGGAGTTTCTGAAAGCCAGAAATGTGATGACGCCAGTAACTCAAATTTCTCTTTGGCATAAAAAACCGGCACAAACTCCCCGCTATCATGTCCATCATCACGACCAACTCCTGTGTATTCATAATCAGTCAGCTGCTCACTTAGTTGATCTAGCTGACTTTTAAGTACTTCCTGAAAGCCAATAATGTCAGGCCGTTTTTCATCCAGAAATTCATAGACCAGTGCCTTCCTGTTGCTCCATGCGTTAACGCCATCCTGTGGATTGTCGTAACGGATGTTAAAGCTCATAACTTTAACACTTTTATCTTCGTTGGTGCAGTAATAAAGAAAGCAACCAACAGTGACAATAACAAACAAGAGGAGGGTTCTGGTAGTCATGCTTAATGGGTGTTGTTGGGACTTGTGCCCAGTTTGTATTTAATATGTCCTAATTCAATCAAGTCCTTATGACTGATAAAGTAACGGTTGTATGGCCGTCCGTTTATTTCAATGGATTTAATGTAAATGGCATCTTCTGATTTATGTTCCGACTCAATAACGATGGACTCCTTATTATAAATGCTCTTATCGAGGTGGATGGTCACTTTATCAAATACCGGGCTTGATAGTGTATAATTCATATCACCGGGACAAACGGGGTATATACCCATCATGCTGTAGATCAGCCAGGCCGAAAGTGTACCCGTATCATCATTACCCGGTAATCCGGCCGGTGAATTGGAGTAATAGCGACGTATGCAATCGTGTACCTGCCTCTGTGTACGCCATTCCGATCCACTGGCATAGTTAAACAAATACGGATAGCCCATGTCAGGTTCATTACTCATGTCAAACAAGCTATCTTTAAAACACTTATGCAGTTGTTGTACAAATTTGTTTTTACCACCCATTGATCGTATGAGTCCTTTGATATCATGTGGTACGGCAAAAGAATATTGCCACGATGTTCCCTCATGAAATCCATGTACCGGCTGAAAATTTTCACCCTGAACAGGGTCAAAGCCTTCCATAAACTTACCGTCTTCAGTAACCGGTCGCAATAAGTTGTAGTTTTTGTCGAAATACTTTCGGTAACCCAGTGAGCGCTGATAAGCTTTTTTATAAGTTGCTTTATCACCCATTTCATTGGCCATAAGAGCCAGGTTGTAATCGGCTACATACAACTCAAGGGCCTGTGATACCGAGTTGTCATAATCTTTAAGAAAAGGGATATAATGCTCTTTGAGATAGAACTCATTGTCGTGGCGGATAAAGTTGTCTTCTATCGTATTGGCGTGCTTTAACATGGCTTCATACGCGGTTTCCACATCAAAGTCAGTGAGACCACGAAGGTAGGTATCGGTAATAACAATTAATGCAGGATCACCTTCCATCACGTCTGATTCCCTCCCGTATATTTCCCATTTGGGCAACCAGCCACTTTCCTTATACATATCCACCATGCTTCGGACCATATTAAGCTGCTTTTGCGGATATAGTAAGGACATCAAAGGATGCACGGTTCGGTAGGTATCCCACAGTGAGAATACCGTGTACCGTTCTTCGTCATCGACATTCAGTATGGCATCGCTTTCCATTGCCGGATACTGTCCGTTCACATCCTGTAGTATGTTAGGGTGTAGCAACAAATGATAGAGAGCAGTATAAAACATTACTTTATCATCACGGGTGCCACCTTCAACCTCAATAACTTTTAGTTCATTGTTCCAGTTATCAAAGGCATTTTGTTTGATCTGTTCAAAGGATAGATTGGTTTGCTCTGCGTCAAGGTTTTCGCGCGCGTTTTCAATACTTACATAACTAACCCCAACCTGCACTTCAACCTGTTCGCCCTGGCTGGCATCAAATGTAAAGTAAGCACCTATCTTTTCACCCGACAATTCCCTGTTGTACTTTTTGTAAAGTTTGTAGGTACCGCTTGTAGAGCTCCAGTTGTGTCGGGCCTCCGGTAGCTTATTATGGAATTTCCAATAGCCGCTTTGCATGTTGTCACGCTTGACTCGAACCACAAAATACACCGGAATAACAGCTTGCGGACGGTAACAAAATGTTCCCATCATTTTGTAGCCTTCTATCTCATTTTCAGACACGCGTTTGATATGAGCTCCTGACTCGTTGGTTAAGCCGTGACCCAGATCAAGCAAAATGTTAGCCTTGCCTTCTGGAAAGGTAAACCGGCTGATACCCGAACGGGTAGTGGCAGTTGCCTCTGCTTTAATGTTATAACGCTTAAGTTTACTGGTGTAATAACCCGGAATGGCTTTTTCATCAGACATGGTTGTGCCATAGTCATTGACATCCACATTCAGTTCACCTGTTGTTGGCATTACAATAATGCTTCCCAGGTCAGGGCATCCGACACCACTCAGGTTCACGTGTGTAAAACCGGTCATCCATTCGTTATTGTAAACATAGGGATTGCTGCACCAGCTGTCGGTATTGGAATACTCATTACCTTTGTGGGGTGTCACATTAAATGGTACGACCGATACCATTCCGTGGGGTACAACCGCTCCCGGATATGTGGCGCCATAATTGGTAGTGCCTATAAACGGATTAACTAATTCAGCGGGTTCCTGAGCAACAGTCAAAAACTGAATCAGTAAACCTAACGTAAGGAGTGCAAAATTCTTCATATCATAGCTTTGGATGCAAATTAAAGGTATAATCTTATTTACTCAAAAGCACCTGTTTTTAGATGGATGGAGGTAATGATTTGATTACTAGCTTAATATTGTGGATGAGCGGTTGTGGTGCAGAATATGTTTACCCTGAGATTGCACATAAATACGACAAATTGTGGCTTCGGTGCCTTATTCATTCGATCCGAAGGCACTTATTAATTAAGCAAGCCACTTTGGAGTATTCCGGCTAACATGTAAATGTCGGTATATTGCCTTATGGCCTTCTGTTGCCATTTCTCATTGTTTATATCTGATGCTTTTATGTTCTTCGTATATTGTTCTAAAATTCTAAACCTTATGAAGACGTTTTATCTATTACTGTTAATGCCAATGATAATAGTAGCATGCGGCAAACCCATCAACGATAGCAACACCAATCAGTTTCAACAAATCCGTGTAGGTATTTTTGACACCAACGGTGATAGTCCCGGATGTATCACCGATGCCTATGAGGCAATACGGATTGACTCAATGATGATACCCGAAATTATTGGTGCAGCCACTATTATGTCAGATGAGGTGTTTAATTACGATTTATTACTTTTTCCCGGCGGATCGGGAAAGGCCCAGACCATTAAGTTAGGTCAACTGGGTATGAAGCGGGTGCAGAACCTGGTAAACGAGCATGGCATGGGCGTGCTGGGTATTTGTGCCGGTTCCTATGTTTTGTCACAAACCGGGGGTTATCCCTCTCTTGATCTGAGTGGCTTTGAGGCCATAGATATTGAGCACGACCACCGCGGGCATGGTTTGGTCAAATTCTCATTGACAGAAGATGGTAAGGCATTCTTCCCCGAGTTGAATGGAGAAGAGGTATGGTATTCGAAATATTATGAAGGACCGGTACTGACAGAACCTCAAAACCAGTTGTTTAATGGAAAATCATTATCAACCATGTTAAGCGATGTTCACACGGTTGAAGGTGCTCCTGCCAATATGACCAATAATCGTCCTTTTATTACCGCTACAGAAGCTGGCAAAGGCAAAGTGGTAACTTTTGTCGGACACCCTGAGAATACACCCGGAATGCGCTGGATGATACCACGCATGGTGCGCTGGGCTACCAATAGCGAGCAGATAGGATACCCTGCAAGCGTTGTACGTCCGCACATATATAAAGGGGAGTTGCTTTATACTAGTGAACAGTTAAAAAAACAAGGGGAGTACTTTGATATGCTATGGGGCACTGAACAGGAAAAAACAGTAGCCATTAATAGTTTGGTTGCGCAGTCCTCATGGTCGGCCAAGAAAAAAATAATTGGTTTATTGCGTGATGAGTCTCCTAAAGTCAGGTTGACTGCAGCTAAAGCCATTGTGGAGCTTGAACGAACCGATGCGATGAAAGACCTTGAAGTGGCAGTGGCAAATGAAACAGACAATGCCTTAAAATCAAAATTGGAAGAGTATTTACAGGAGTTGCAAGGCATGTTAGGAAAAAAATAAACCTTAAATACTGGTCAGGTTAGTACTTGTTTATTTAGCTTTGTACCATTAATCAAAAGCTTGATTGTGTGAAGATAAAAAGGTCAGTCATAAATGTATTAGTTGCATTGCCACTGGCATTGTTGGCTGCCTGCGCCGGAAAGCAAGGGCTAAGCAATGATGCCTATTACAATGGATTTGATGATGGCCGGGCCTTCACAAACATTGAGGCTGCTGATAGCGGGACCATGAAAATATACCTGATCAGGCATGCCAAACCCAATGTGAAAAAGAGAAAAATATGCACCTCAGCTATGGCTCAGGCCTATGTTGATGCCTACGCCCAGGCGCCAATAATACCTTTTGACAGTTCACTGCTTAGCTATGATCTGCCATTTGATCAAACGATTTATTGTTCCAGTTTAAGGCGGGCCCGTGAAACAGCGCTGGCCATCTTTGGGGAGAATTATCACTTTGTTGTTGATCCGCAATACAGGGAATTTGAAACACGCATTATTGCACAGCAAAATACCTTTTCCTTACCGCTTATTGTTTGGCAAACGCTAAGCAGGGCAGCGTGGGTTTCAGGTTTAAACCAAAGGGGTATAGAAAGCTATACAGAAGCCAAAGAACGGGCGCAGCGTGTGGCTGTCAACCTGGCACTTGCAGCAGAAGAGCAGCATACGGTTGTATTGGTTGCACATGGAATGCTCAACCGTGCCGTTGCCGGTCAACTGAAAAAAAATGGCTGGCAAATTGTGCAGCGACAAGGACATATCAACATTGGCGCAACTGTGCTTGTAAAAGAATAAAAGAGACTATAAAAACGAATGACAGATCTGTTCATTGACTAACATGACGACTCACAACTATATTTACACTTTTAAGTTCGACACGCATAATGAACAGTTGTGTAAGCTTGAATCACGACAATTATTTGGAAGAGAAGCAAGTAATAAGCTGCTGTTTTCCAATGTGCTGATTGATCCCTCAATAAGCCCGTTCATTAAAAACCGCTTTGAAATTATTTCATCGGCAGACGACTATGCCGGTTTGCTGAAAATAATTAAGGATAAAAGCATTTGTGTTGATGGTTTTAAAGTCGAATACATGGTGCTGGATGGCGATACAACAGGTTATGCCGAAAGGCTTACGAAACTTAAAGATGTTGGTTATTGCATCGAAGGTGATCCGGACTATGTTAAGCCATCCATCATTTATTCCATATGTATGTATGACGTTACATGGTATTTTGGGATACTCGAAAAACACGATACCAGCTGGTTTAAACACAAAAATAAACCCTTTTCATTCAGCAGTGCCATTAACATGGACATTGCCAAGGCCCTTGTCAGTATTGTGTCAAAAGGCGATAACAACAGGCGTCTACTGGATGCAGGTTGCGGCGTTGGCACGGTTATGCTCGAAGCATGTATTGCGGGTTTTGATATTGAAGGCTGCGATATTCATTGGAAAGCCTGCCAGTCGACCCGTAAAAACCTGGCACATTATAACTATACGGCCAATGTTTATCGCACCGATCTGAAAGACCATGGCACCAGCTATGATGCAGCTATAATTGATCTGCCCTATAACTTGTTTAGTCATTCCGATGACGATAATGCGTTGCACATTATTGAATCGGCAGCCAAGCTGGCCAGCCGCCTGGTGCTTGTATCCACATCTGATATTAAAGAACTGATACAGAGATCTGGATTAACACTGGATGATTACTGTGCGGTTGAAAAGAAGGGGAAAAAATTCTCAAGGAATATATGGGTGTGTGAAAAGAACTAAGGCGCTAATCATCTTGCTATTGTTATCACTGTTAAAAACTGATGTAACATAAATAACCATGCACATACATTTTATTATACACGAGGCATTTGAAGGACCGGGAGCCATCAGGCAATGGGCCCTGAAGAGGCAATACAACTGCACATATACGCACTTGTATGCAGGCGATGCTTTGCCTCAGCATTGTAATGATTTTGATATGCTTATCGTAATGGGTGGGCCCCAGTCGCCCGACATGAGCCGGCAGGAGTGCCCTCACTTCAACAGTGGGGCTGAGCAGCAACTGATAAAAATGGCTGTTGACAGTGGTAAGATCGTTTTAGGAGTTTGCCTGGGAGCACAGATGATCAGTAATGCCCTGGGGGCAACAACAACAGCAAGCCCGTTCAAAGAGATAGGTTTATATCCGGTTACTTTAACCGAAGCGGGAAAAAAGGATGCCTTGTTTACGGATTTTCCTGAAGTATTTGATTGCGGGCATTGGCACGGAGATATGCCAGGACTAACAAAAGACGCGGTTGTTCTGGCACATAGCGAAGCATGTCCGCGACAAATTATCCGCTTTGCCCCAAAAGTATATGCTTTTCAGTGTCATTTTGAATTCACGCCTGATGATATTGATGCGATGATAACCAACTGTGCGAAGGAACTGGAAGAAGAAAAGGATGCAGCATTCGTCCAATCGGTCGCTCAATTGCGGGCCAATGATTACAGTGGTGCGAATGCTTTGTTATTCAAATTGCTTGATCAGTTGGTAAAACGGTGATCAGTAATCATCAATTACAGGTTCTATGTCTGGTCGATCAACTCATGTCACTGTTCTAAACCATTATTGCGCGTAACCAGGTCGAATGATCATTTTGGCTACGCGCAATGGAGGTTATTGAGGTGCATTAAAACACCTTACTGCCAGCCTATTCTTTTATAGGATTGGTATTAATGGCATGAACGATTTTCCAGTTGTCATCAATATTTCGCCATACAGAGGTAAAGCTCCCTTTTAACTCAACCTTATCACCTTCTTTAGGAGTTGCGGTATAAGCAAATATTTGAGTAACAGTAGCAATGTTCTCAGCTGGTACCTCAACTGTTTCGCTTAGTATTTCAACATTCCAGGCAGTATACATATCGTGTGCTTTGTATACCCTGTCAACAAATTCCTTATACGAATCAAGGGCCTCGCCATTGACAACAAAGCAAAACTCAGGGCCGCTGTAATAGTTTTTCACGTATTTACCAACGTCGCGTGAGTTATAGTCGGCCACGAACTGTTGAGCCTGAACCTTTACCTCGCTGGCAATCATTTCGCGTTTAGCCATCCACTTGGCTTCTTTACCCTTCTTTTTAGACATGGTGAACTCATCATTGACCTCATAGGCTTTTTTATAGCTCTTGGCAGCCTCTTTATAGGATTTAACCGCCATAAAATAATCGCCTTTTGAATCATATGGATTGGCCTTGTCAGGCGCCATTTCTATGTACTTGTCGAAGGATGCCTTAGCTTTGTCAAACTCCTTATTTGCCATGTGCATATAGCCTTTGGTATTGTGAATTGATGCCAGCTCAGGACTCATCTTTGCACATTCGTCAAGTATGCTCAATGCTTCAGCCCTTGTTTCGTCATTGCCACCAAGGTTATAGGCCAGCATGGTTTTAGCAAAAATGTTTTTGGGGTATAACTTAACTAACTGACGACTTTCAGCTATTGGAATGTATTTAGGATCAGCCTTCATTTTGACAGCACCTTCCTTCAGAACTTTTTCTCCCTTGTTCATTTTTCCCGTGTAGTCTGCCATCTTATCCAGTGCAGCTTCCCTGCTGGCTTTATCGCCGACAAGGGATTGCAAAAAGTAAGCCATAAAGAAATTGGGGTCGGCTTCCAGGGCTTTCTTATTAACTTTCTGCATTTTAGCAAACTCTACATCGTAAACAGCATCCATGGCTTCGGTGTAGAGCGCTTTGGCTTCTTTAGATTTTGTGGTAGCGGGCAAATACAAGTCCTGTGCAACTAAAGGAGCAACCATCGCCATTAGCAGAACTGTAAGCAGTCCCTGCCTTATTAAAGTAATCTTTTTCATGATAGGTGTTTTTATAATGAATAACAGGGTATTATACACCCAAAATAACATTCTGTCAATAGATTGAATATGGAATGTCGAACAAGTGATACTGCCTTCTTGTTAAAAACGGCTTTCGGCGTTCAGGCTGAACTGAAAATTTCGAGTGTTCGAAAAAATAATATAAGTCACATTTTCACCAATTTGCATGCTGTTAGTAAAGACCTTAAGGTCTGAACAATAGGCTGGCACAAATTTGCAATCCGTGTCTGGTATATAAAAAAAGAGAGGTGAAAATTCACCTCTCCTTAACTACTAACTAAATGTTACAGTATTTACTATTTACTCATTGAAGGAGGTAATGCCGAAACACCCCATTCTTTGGCCGGAGCCGATCCCATAATAAGTTTCAGTTCACCACCCTTCATCATTTCATTATGGGTAAACCATGAACGTTCCAAAGCCGCGCCATTTAAGGTGGCACTTTGTATATAAATGTTCTCTGGTGAGTTGTTTTCCGTTTTGATAATGAATGTCTGTCCGTTGGCCAGTTCTATTTCAGCTTTGTCAAATAAAGGTGATCCTAAAATATAATTACCATCAGCCGGATTGACCGGGTAGAAACCCATTGAGCTTAACACATACCAGGCCGACATCTGACCGCAGTCTTCATTACCACAAAGACCATCCACTTCTGTCGTGTACATGGTGCGATGTATTTCATTAACACGTTCTGCGGTTTTCCATGGTTTACCAACATAGTTGTAGGCATATGCCACATGGTGACTTGGTTCATTCCCGTGCGCATACTGTCCGATCAATCCACTGATATCAGGAGATGCATGCTCACCTTTAACGGCTTCGTCAATGGTGAATAATGAATCCAATTTGGTAACAAAATTATCTGGTCCGCCATGTAAGATGACCAAACCGTTAATATCGTGGGGGGCAAACCATGAGTATTGCCATGCATTACCCTCAACATATTCGTCGTCGCGGTGAGAAGAGTATAGCGGATCAAACTCTTTCTTCCATTCGCCATTGGCCAGTTTACCTCGCATAAATCCTGTTGAAGCATCAAAATGATTTTTATAATAGGCGGCTCTCTTCATAAATTCCTGGTAAACTTCTTCGTTACCAATTGATTTGGCTACTTGTGCGATACACCAGTCGTCATAAGCATATTCCAGTGCTTTGGAAACCGATTCGTTTTCAAGGTCTGCAGGCAGATACCCGTATTCACGATAGTGATTTAAGCCTTCATGATCGGTCATGGCACTGGCCACCATGGCTTCTAAGAGCTCATTGCCATCAATATCGGTAATTAAGCCCTTCTGCCAGGCGTCGGCTATAACCGGTATGGCATGGTATCCAATCATACAATTGGTTTCATTTCCAACAAGCTCCCAAACCGGAAGCAAGCCGCTTTCGCGGTAAATAGCCATAAACGAATGGATAAAATCATGGACCTTATCTTCCTGTATCATTGTAAACAAAGGATGGCTGGCGCGGAATGTGTCCCACAGTGAGAATACTGTATAACGCTCAAAACCTTCGGCTTTATTTACTTTCCCATTCAGTCCTTTGTATTCGCCATTATAGTCGGAATGAACATAAGGGGCGATCATGCTGTGGTACAATGCTGTATAGAATATTGTTTTAACATCTTCTTCAGGTGTTTGCACCCTGATCTTACGCAGTTCTTTTTCCCATGCATCAGATGCCTGCTTGCGCTGAGCAGTAAAATTCCAGTCCGACATTTCTTTTTCAATGCTCAGGCGCGCACCGTCGATGCTGGCCGACGATAAACCAACCTTAAGCTGTAAAGGCTCTTCTCCGGCCTTATCAAACGATAATACAGCTCTTACATCTGCACCTTTAAGTTCATTGGCAGCCTGTATCTCACCACCTTTCACCACTTTAAAATCGTTGATGGGCTGATTGGTTTCAATGACAAAGTACAACCACTGGTCACTGGCCCATCCTGATGATTTGCGATAGCCGACAAAGCGTGTGTCAGATTCCTTTTTGATGTAGGTGTCAATGGCCTTATCCCAGTTTATGGCATGACCCAGATCGATTATAACAGAGCGATCATCGCCGGGTGTAAACGAATAACGATGCAAGCCCACACGTCGCGATGCTGTTAGTTCAGCTTTGATGCCCTTGTTAAGCAGGTCAACAGTATAGTAACCGGCTTCGGCCGTTTCATGGTCGTGTGAGTAGCTGGCTTTGTAATTGTGTAAAAAGCCTTTACCACCTGCGGTGGTATCAGAAACTACTTTTTGGTTAGTGGGAAGGATTATTAAGTCGGCCAGATCCCCAATACCTGTTCCGCTCAGGCACATGTGGGCAAAACCAACCAACTCCGATGATGAGGTATGATAGCCAGACACCCAGTCCCAGCCATTGACACCGTTAACCGGACTTAACTGTACCATGCCAAATGGGGTTGTGGCTCCCGGAAAGACATGTCCGTGAGCACCCGTTCCGATAAAGGGATCAACGTAGGTCGTTAAACGTGTCTCTTCCTGTGGTTGCTGACATGCCATCATGCCCAAAAGGGACATGGCAGCAAATAAAATCTTTAGCTTCATGTTTAGTCTATTTAATTATTTCAATTACTTACCAAACAGAAGTTGAAGTTAAAAACCTGTATAAGTCAGACGATAATTGAGCGAAGACGAATGCATGTTTTGAGCAGCGATCCGGCTTCGCCCATAAAGCCTGTAAACTTATTTCACATGTGGTGGCTTATTGCTCCACTTGTTCAAGTTCTTTCCATACAATGGCACTGGCACCTAATACTGCGATCTTGGCTCCATCTAATTTAGAAGGTAAGAGCTGCACTTTGTCACTGTATAAAAAGCACATGTTCTCTTCCATGTGTTTCTTAGTTGGTTTAAAAATGTAATCGCCGGCCTGTGCCAGACCACCAAATAAAAACACAGCTTCAGGACTTGAAAAGGCAACAAAATCGGCAATTGCACGTCCAAGCATCATACCGGTTTGTTCAAATGCTTCAAGGGCCAGCTCATCGCCTTTAACAGCTGCATCATATACCATTTTAGAGGTAAACTGACCTGATGGCACCTTGCGCAGATCACTCGGGATCTTGGTATTGGCATTCAGCTCTGAAACGGTACGGCAAATACCTGTTGCCGATGCATAGGTTTCAAGGCAGCCTTTGCGACCACAGCCACACTCACGCCCGTTACGTTCAGTGATAACATGACCCAGCTCACCTGCAAAACCATCATGGCCTAAAACCAGCTCGTTATTGACAATAATACCACTCCCAACGCCTGTACCTAATGTAAGCATAATAAAATTGCTCATGCCCCTGGCACCACCATACATTAATTCACCCATGGCGGCTGAATTCGCATCATTGGTCAATGCAATGGCCGGATAATCAAAATACTCACGCAGTAACTTAACAAAAGGCACCACGTCGCCCCAGCCCAGGTTAGATGCACCAACAATTTCGCCAGTGTAGTAGTTGCTGCTTGGTGCGCCAACACCAATGCCCATTACTTCAACTTCTTCATCAAGCTCATAAACTGTTTCATTGATTTTTGCACTGAGTACATCGAGGTAATTTTTCACGTCGGTATTGGTCAGTGTAGGTGTCGCTGATTCGGCCAGCAGATTACCCGACCTGTCAACAACGCCAATTACCGTATTGGTTCCACCAATATCAATACCAATTGCTACTTCTTTCTTCATCTTTAAATGAATTTTAGTTTTAATTAAACACTTGTTGTTTTTTGGTTGATGGATTTAAGTAAAAGCGCATTAATACTTAAACCCGCCTAAAGATAAGATTTAATCAAGAGCCAAAAACAAGTGCCGGCATATATACCTCGTTCAAAATGTAAAACATTTACAAACTCGATCAACATCTATCAAATGTAGCCATTTAAGAAGTAAGAGGCGGACCAAAAAAGGTGTAAGCAGATGGTTTTGACTACAATTATACGTAATTTGAACAAGAGACCACCCGCCTGAAACATTATCGCATGCCTTTGCCAAACAATCCTTTCTGTCGCCCCTGGCGTCGGCCAAAATAATACGTTAAGTCAAAAAACGGCAGTATGGCGGTGCCATTCGTATCAACATAATTGGCAAAGGAGAGAATGTAACCAAGGGAAACCGATATGCGGGGTGTAATGAGTGCTTGTAACTCTGTATTTTGTTCCAGGGCACCGTTTCCCGAGAAATCGCCTCTGAAATATTTAAAGCCGCCACCCAGCATTAGTATTGGCGTCATCTGCCAGTCGGCGCGCAATTTGGCATAGGCCGTATAACCCGATCCTGTCAAAGCCGGACTGCGGTTAGCCAGCATATGTCCTTTTAATTCCTGCAGATCTGAGTCGCCAAAGGGAACACCAAAGTCAACTCCAATGCCACCCGTTATGATAATATAGGGTTTATCACGACCACAGCGTTCATTATTCATTATTAATCGCGATACCATTAATTCATTTTTCATTGATAAGATAAACGGGATCTCTTCAGCCGGATCGAGAATTGAGGTGTAGTTGCGATGATTGATCCAGTTCAATCCTGGCGTGGCTGAATAAAAACCGTGCTTTGATGCAACATACCATTGGTCATTTCTCCAGCGCTTTTTCAGGTACAGGTTAGGGATCCAGTAATTAAAAAACAGGTGCGATGATAATTCGAGTCCCGGTTTTAAGCCATAGCGCGATGGATTGACCAGGCTGATATTACCCGCCCTGTTATAAACCGTGTTGGCGGTTTCACCATGCCATAGCAGGTCATCCCGGTTATCATTCTGACGAGCACCCATTGGTTGGTTGGGGTTAAATGCGTTGCGTTCATCTTTCTCGAAGGCATCTTGCTGTCGCTTCTTTATCTCGCGCTTCGATGTGCCTTTATTGCGCTTGAATTTCTTTTTGCTTTGTGCATCAATCTGACCGCTCATGCAGCAAAGCAGTATAATTATCAGTATATAAAATGATTTTTGCATAGCATGGTACTTTCTTTATGAACGCAAATATGCAGCTTATAGTCTATCGTTTAGAGAATAAAGGATGAGTGACACTAAATTATTGATGAACATTATTTGTCAATGCGGGTTTATTTTACCTAAATAGAAACTTAGGAAACTTTTAACACAAATTAAGTTTCCGCGGGATTAAAAGTTTATACATTTGCACCCATGGAGTCGAAAAGATTGGAAATTACCGAAAGTGCTCTTAAACTTTTTTGCCAGTATGGTATCAAAAGTGTGAGCATGGATGACATATCCCGTGAGCTGGGGATGTCGAAAAAAACCCTTTATCAGTATATCAATGATAAGAATGATTTGGTAGAGGGCGCTTTAAACCTGGCTTGTAACCAGGATTGTGAAGCCATGTTGGTTTTTAAACGCAAAGACCTAAATGCCATTGAGCAGTTTTTTGAAATGAAAAATATGGTTGAGCAGTTTATAGGTCAGTACCAGCCAACTATGATGTATGATTTGAAAAAATACTATCCGGCATTATTAACCGATTTTCAGGTTAAACAGAAGGATGTTCATATTGAAGCCTATCTATCCAACCTGAAACAGGGGCAGGAGGAAGGTTTATATCACGATGATATTGATATAAGTGTGATCGCACGCATGCTGTTTGCTCATGGCATATACACTTTCGACGATAGTAACGGGCTGTTCACCGCCAGTGAGCTGCGCAATATGAATCTTTATACCGAGGTATTTAAATATCACTTTCGTGGTGTATGTACCGAAAAGGGCCTGGAGGAAGTAGAACGACTATTTTGTGAAAACAATGACGAAAAAAAATAAACACACAACTATGAGAAACACATTATTAACAGCGCTGATGTTGGCGGTATTGGGCATGGCACCCGTCAAAGCCCAGACAGAAGGCGATTCATTGGCTTTTACGCTTCAGGAGGCCATGAATTATGCCACTGAAAACGCTTTTCAGAGCAAAAGCGCAACTTATGACATTGAGGCGGCCGAAAAACGGGTATGGGAATATATTGCCATTGGTTTACCACAGGTTACTGCCGAAGGTCAGCTGACCGATAACCTGTCCATTCAGGAAAATGTGATTACCATGACTCCTGATGATGGTTCGGAGCCGATGGTTCTGAAAACACAATTTGGCCAGCAATACAACTGGAATGCTACCGGTAACGTTAGTCAGTTGTTGTTTGACGGGACCTATTTACTTGGAGTGAAAGCCAGTAAAATTTATGTGGCCATTAGCGAGAAGAATAAAGTAAAGACGCAGATCGATGTGAGACAATCGGTGGCTGAGGCATATTATGTGGCCTTAATTGCCAAAAAGAACCTTGAGACTTTTAAAAATAACCTCAGGGTCAATGAGCAAACCTTAAAAGAAACCGATGCTTATTATCAAAATGGCTTTCGCGAGCTGACTGATGTTGATCAGTTAAGGTTAATGGTAAATAATTCACGCAACATGGTGCTGGATGCAGAGCGTCAGCTGACAATTTCAGAAGCGGTACTGAAATATGCCATGGGGGTGAGCATTGATCAGCCCATTAAACTCAGCGACAATATTGACCTGCTTTTATCGCCGGTTGAAGCATTTATACCACAGGCAAATAATTTTGATGTAAAAACACACATTGATTATTCAATCCTGGAAACACAGGAAGATGCTCAGAAAACGCTGATAAAAAATGAGCAAGTGCAGTACCTGCCAAAGGTCAATGCCTTTTATAATATCAGTTACATAGAGTTTGGTGATGATTTCGGCAAAATGGATAACACCAATTCACAAATGCTGGGTCTGTCACTGACCATGCCTATTTTCCAATCGGGCAAACAAAGCGCCAGGGTCAAGCAGGAGAAGATCAACTACCTGAAACTGCAAAATGAAATGCTTCAGATGGAAGAAGGCCTGAAGCAGCAATTAATGGTTGCCGAGTCCAATTTTAAAAATGCTCAGGCTACTTATCTGAATGATAAAGAAGGTGAGGAAATTGCTTTCAGGATATATGACCGAACAAGAATCAAGTTCACCAAGGGACTTTCGTCAAGTGTGGAACTGTCTCAGAACGAAGGTCAATACATCCAGTCTCAGTTAAGTTTTATTCAGTCGACGCTTAACTTACTTGATACGCATATTAAGTATCAAAAAGCAATCAATCAATTATAATGGATACAATCAGAGTGATGAACGTAATAAGAAATAATCCAAATCAAGCATATCAAATGAAAAAGATAATAATATTAGCAATGGTGGCATTGGCCATTATTGCACTGGCCAGCTCATGTGCTTCCAAAAGCGATGATGCAACCGCCGCTAAACAAGAAGAGCTCAAACAATATAAAAGTGAGCTGAGCCAGTTGAAGAAGAAGATCGCTAAACTGGAGAAAGAATTATCATCGGGCCGCACAGAAGGTGTGGTGAACGTGGTGGCTACACCGGTTGAAACCGGTTTATATGAGCATTTTGTTGATGTTACCGGCCAGGTTGAAACAGATAAGAACATCATTGTGAGCCCTGAGGCTGCTGGTAAAATTATTTCAATAGAGGTAAAAGAAGGTGATAAGGTTCGTAAAGGTGATATCCTTGCCCGCTTAAATACCGAAATGACCAAGCGTTCGTTAAAGCAGGTTGAAATTAATCTGCAATTGGCAACAACAACCTATGAGCGTCAGGCCGATCTTTGGGAACAGAACATTGGTTCAGAGATGGAATACCTGCAGGCCAAGTCAAGCAAGGAAGGTTTGGAGCAACAGAAAGAGGCGCTGGAAGCACAATTGGACCTGGCGGTTGTACGTGCGCCGATAGATGGTATTGTTGATGATGTTATTCAGAAACAGGGAGAGATGGCAGGACCACAATTGCCATTCGCCCGATTGGTAAATATCGACAATGTGTACATCACGGCTGATGTATCTGAAATCTATCTGCAAAAGATTAAAGCAGGTGATAAAGTGGCTATTGAGTTTCCGGTTATAGAAAAGAATATCGATGCCACCATCTACCGTTCTTCATCAGTAATTGATCCGGGTAGCCGTACTTTTCGTGTACGAATTGACCTGGCCAATAAGGCCAATGATATTAAACCAAACATGTTGGCAGTACTGAAGTTAAGAACTTTCGCCGCAGAGGATGCCATTGTAGTTCCATCTATCCTGGTGAAAAAGGATTTCAGTGGTGAGTTTATCTTCGTAGCCGAAGAAGTTGAAGGACAGCTTCGCGCTAAAAAGCGCTACATTCAAACAGGTATTAAGGATAATAACAATACGCTTGTTACCGAAGGCGTTAAGCCAGGTGATATGGTTATTACCAAAGGCTATGCACAGGTGGTTGATGGTTCAGCAATTTCAATTTAATCCTTAGCCTAAATCTGATTACAAATGCAAGAAGAAAATATAAAATATAAAGAGAAAGTGTCAACACGGAAGTTTAAACCAACTTTCATGGCACTGGCTAATAAAAATACCATCTACATCCTCACATTATTCCTTATAGTGGCCGGATGGATGGGTTATACCTCCATGCAGCGAGAGCAGTTTCCGGAGATCGTGATCCCTTACATCTCTGTAAGTACCCCACACCCCGGTAACAGTCCGCTTGATATTGAGAACCTGATCACGCGTCCCCTTGAAAAAGAATTGAAAGATTTGAATGGCGTAAAAAAGATGTCATCCAACTCTTTCCAGGACATGAGTCTGATCATTGTGGAGTTTGAAGCCGATGTATCTGTTGAGCAGGCTAAGCTCGACGTGAAAGATAAGGTGGATAAAGCCATCAGTGAATTGCCCGATGACCTGATGGATGATCCGATAGTGGATGATATTGACTTTTCAGAGTTCCCTGTATTGAACATCAACCTGTCGGGAGACTATAGTATCTACGAGTTAAAGAAGTTTGCCGAAGGTTTGCAGGATGAGTTTGAAACCCTGCGTGAAGTGCGTGAGGCCGATATTCGAGGTGTCGATGAACGTGAAATCAAGATACATGTTGACCCTCACCGAATGGCTGCTTATGATTTAACCTTTCAGGATATTGAGTTTGCCGTACAAACAGAAAACTTTACAGTAGGTGCCGGCGAGGTAAAGGTTGACGGTACTCGTCGTTCAATCCGTGTTCAGGCCGATTATACCAACATGGACCAGATTCGCAACACCATTGTGAAAGAGGTTGACGGACGCGTGGTGTATATCAAGGATGTGGCAGAGGTTATTGATGGATTTGAAGAGCAAAGTACCATTTCGCGTCTTGATCACAAGGCCGTAGTGACCTTATCCATTGTTAAAAAGAGTGGACAAAACCTGCTGGATGCCACGGATAAGATATTAGGAATCATCAAGCAGAAGCAGGAAAGCGAAACATTACCCAAGGATCTTACGGTGACAGTAACCGATGATCAGTCGGTTTTTGTACGTGACCAGATCAGTAACCTGGAGAACAGTATCCTGCTGGGTATGATATTCGTGATGATCGTACTATATATGTTCCTGGGCTTACGTAATGCTATTTTCTCCGGTTTAGCCATTCCTATGTCAATGATCATATCAATGATGGTATTGAAACAAATTGGTTATACCATTAATACCATGGTATTGTTCAGCCTTGTCCTGGCGCTGGGTATGCTGGTTGATAACGCCATTGTGGTGATCGAGAATGTCTACCGGATGATGGAGCATGGTGTCAAACCCGAAAAAGCCGTGAAGAATGGGACCAGTGAAATTGCCATCCCTATTATTTCATCAACGGCAACCACACTGGCAGCTTTCTTTCCATTGGTTTTCTGGCCGGGTATTGTTGGTAAGTTTATGAGTTACCTGCCCATCACATTGATCATCGTACTGGCTTCGTCCTTATTTGTGGCTCTGGTGCTAAATCCGGTGTTCGCGTCTCAGTTTATGAAAGTTGAAGATGTAAAAGAGAAGAAGAATTTAAGAAAACCTTATATCATAACTTTATCTCTTTTGGTAGTAGGAGTAGTTTTTCATTTGATAGCTCAATTTTCATATGGAGCAGGCGTAACATACCATGTAAACGAATCAACCTTTGATAAAAAAACATTAACAGCATTAGGTAACTTATTTATTTTACCTATTCTAATTATGTTGCTAAATGTTTATGCACTTAAACCATCTGCTATCTGGTTTCAGCATAAGTTCTTACCAATGCTTGAAAACATGTACGAAGGCACATTGCGTCGTGCTTTGGGACGAAGAACCAGTAAGTGGCTGTTGTTTGGTTCAATCGCCTTGTTTTTCTTCTCGGTGATGTTCTTTGGTGCCATGCAACCAAATGTGTATTTCTTCCCTGAGAATGAGCCACGTACCATATATGTAACCATGGAATTACCATTGGGTACCGACATTGAAGTGACGGACCAAGTGACTAAAAATGCGGAGGATATTCTTTACAGTACCCTTGATCCTTACATGGATATCGTTAAATCGGTTGGTGTAAGTGTTGGTAACGGTAAGGGTGGCTTATTTGAATCGGGTCGTTCACCCAATAAATCACTAACCACGATTACATTCCTCGATTACCAGTATCGTCAGGGCCATAGTACCCGTGATATTATGGGTAAACTGTCTGATGCATTCCAGGGATTTATAGGAGCTAAGGTATTTATCGAAAAAGAAGAAAACGGGCCTCCGGTGGGTAAACCTATCAATATTGAGGTAGGTGGTGACGACTATGAGCGTTTGATTGCCCTGACCGAAGACATCAAGAAAACCATTAACGACGATCATATATTAGGTATCGAAAATCTGGAAATGGACTTGAATACCAATAAACCGGAGATGCAGTTGTTCATTGATCGTGATAAAGTGCGTCGCATGGGATTATCAACCCAGCAGGTGGCTATGGCGCTTCGTACCTCATTGTATGGTAAGGAAATCAGTAAATACAAAGATGGTGAAGACGAATACGACATCATGCTGCGCATGAAAGATCAATACCGTTATGATGTGTCGACTTTGATGAATCAGAAAATGAAGGTGGATAAAAATGGTGTTATTTCTTTGATCCCTATTTCTGCAGTGGCTGATTATGAGTATGCATCAACCTACGAAAAGATCATTCGTATTGACAATACACGTGTTATCACTTTAAGTTCCAATGTGGTGGAGGGCTATAATGCCAACACAATCAATGCGCGTATTAAAGAGTTACTGTCAGACTACCAGATGCCGGCCAACTATAACTGGAAAATGACCGGTGAGCAGGAGAGTCAGCAGGAAACATCGGACTTCCTGGTAGGCGCATTATTGTTTGCACTGGCTTTAATAGCTATGATTCTTATTACGCAGTTTAACTCCGGAGCCAAGCCATTAATCATTATCGGAACGGTAGGACTGAGTACCATTGGTGTATTTATGGGCCTTGGTACTTTCCAGATGGATTTCATCATCCTGATGACCGGTGTGGGAATTGTGTCACTGGCCGGTATTGTGGTAAACAATGGTATTGTGTTAATTGACTACATCGACCTGGTTCGCGGGCAGATGAAAGAGCAAAAAGGCCTGGGACCTAAAGGACGATTAAGTCGAGAAGAAGAAGTGGATAGCATTGTTCGTGCAGGTAAAACACGTTTACGACCGGTATTGTTAACAGCTATCACAACTATCCTTGGTTTGATCCCAATGGCTGTGGGGCTTAATTTTGATTTCTTTAGCTTGTTCTCTGAGCTTGATCCGAAGATTTATTTTGGGGGTGATAATGCCGATTTCTGGGCACCAATGGCCTGGACGGTAATATTCGGTTTAAGTACATCAACGGTATTAACCTTATTAATGGCACCGGTTATGTATAACCTGGCCGTAAGGATGCGTAACCGCCTGGTGAAAGAAAAAGTGAAAGCGTAACACCTTTTCAATAATACTATAAAAACGGCTCTCAATTTGAGGGCCGTTTTTAATTATACCTTATCGGAAAAATTGAAGTTTCTTCATGTGCATTTTCTTATACCACGCCTGGATAGCTATTGTGGTGCTCAGTTGAAATGATAAAAAGTTTAGAAGTTTAATAGTTTATGAGTTGAAAGATTAAACTGATTAACTGTCGAACTGATAAATCGTCGAACTGAGGAATTGATTTACAGTTTCGATATATTTAAACCTCTTGGTGCTATCGCACGAATCCCTGTCCATAAAATACCCATTGTAAAGTATACAGCATATTTCGTATATTAACTATTTAATATTAAACAGTTAGTATATGGAAAATCAGACTCAAACAAGAAACTCAGCTGGCAGGATCATACTAATTACCTGTATTCTTTCAATTGCTTATGCCATATGCCGATATCATGTATTGGGGCCGGTGCCCTGGAAAGACTTCCCTTTTTTCATACTTAACAAAGGGATTGCATTAAGTGCATTTATCTTGTTAACATTTAACTTCAGTTTTGGACCTTTAAACAACCTGGGAGTAAATGTGCCTGAAGGATTTCTCGCAGCCCGCAAATCAATAGGTATGACCGGTTTTTTACTGGTGCTAATACATGCTCTGATGAGCTTCCTTTTATTCAAACCGGAAATATATGGACAATTTTTTCAACCCGATGGCACACTGACACTTTTTGGTGGTTTAAGTATGCTCGGGGGTATACTAGCTCTCGTAGTGCTTTGGGGCTATAACCTGAGTTTCCAAACCCATCTCCGTGATGACGAGAGATTCATAAGGTTTATCACGTCCCGAAAGTTCTTTCTTTCAGCGATGACTTTTAGTCTTTTACACCTGTTTTTTATGGGCTTTAAAGGGTGGATGGTTCCCTCAGGCTGGCATGGAGGCTTACCACCAATAAGCCTGGTAAGTTTTGTTTTCTTTTTACTGGCCTATGTCATAAACCTATTGGGCAGAAGGGATTAAATCCTTTGGATATGATTCCGGTGCTGCCGCGCGAAGTCGGAATTGATAAAAAGTTGATAAGTTGAATAGTTTAATAGTTTAGAAGTTTATGAGTTGAAAGATTAAACTAATAAACTGTCGAACTGCTAAATAGTCGAACTGCGGAATTGATTTACAGCTTAGATATATTTAAACCTCGCCCCGATAATAATTGGGATACACAGTTTATTCCTTCGGATTTGATTCCCAAGCAGCAACTAGCAGGCTGTAAGTCTGCCACATCATAGCCCGGGGCAAAGCGCAGCGACGCCCCGGGTTACCCAATGCCCATCAATCCGGTGCAACATCAATTGTAACTCAACGCACTACTGTTCCATGCACCGGAATAGCAAATGCTCGATTGCGTATCTATTTTATGTGACAGTTGAAATGATAAAAAGTTGATAAGTTGAATAGTTTATAAGTTGAGAGATTAAACTGATTAACTGTCGAACTGAGGAATTGATTTACAGCTTCAATATATTTTAACCTCCGGTGCTGCCGCACGAGTACGAAAATCTATACTTCTCCGACAAGTAAAATTACCGAATCAACAACTGATTAAACTCAGACTAAATTCAGACCAAACTCAGACCAAACTCAGATTAAATTCGACTCGAGCTGAATTTAACATGAGTTTAATATGACTTTATTATGAATTAAGTATGTTATTGGTCATAAGGTGTCATAATGGGTGCATAAACCTGCTAATTGAAAAAATAGAATGACTCCAGGTTTGTTATTGACACTTTTCACATCGTATTAACAACAGGTTTATTGTTTGAGTGCGAGTCATCTTATAGATTTGTAGCGACAAAATGAAGACATATGACTCACACAAACAGAACGGGTAGCATTTACAGCTATTTGTTGATTTTTCTATTATTACTCGCTGTGGCAATAAGGGGAGGAGCCGATTTTGAGTGGTTGAAATCCTCTGATGAGCCGGTTTATTCCCTAAGCGATATTCAGCAGGTGTTTACAGGGGCAGCATCCTTTAAGAAGCAAATCGATAACAGCCTGGCTATATACAATGGCAACAATAAGCCACTGGGGTATGTACTGATATCAGAAGAGCTGGATGCCCGTTTTCAAGGGTATGGAGGGGCTGTGCCATTGATGATTGCCCTTGATTTGAATAAACAGATCATTTCTACACAACTGCTAAAACACAATGAAACAACAGAGTTTATTGACCATGTTTATGATGAAAAGCTATTGAATACATGGGATAAACTGCCAATGGATACCACATTGCTTGCGCTTGAAGTGGATGCCGTTTCCGGAGCGACTAAAAGTAGCAGGGCCATTATCAGAACGTTTCAGAATTCAGTAGGTCATTACCTGCAGGCCGAACAACAATATGGATCTGTCTCACTGCTAAGGATCATTCAGCTGGTGTTATTGGTTATTATACTTGGACTTTCACTTAGCATGATGCTTGGTAAGCGTTTTCGTAAGCTCTATATCTATTATTTAATAGGTGTAGTTTTGGTGATGGGACTATGGCTGAAGAAGATGTTAAGCCTTGAATTATTGAATAATTGGTTAACGAAAGGATTGCCATGGCAAAGCAACTGGGAACTGATCCTTATATTAAGCATATCGCTTGTACTGGCCATAGCCGGTCATAAAAAGTACTATTGTACCTACCTGTGCCCAATGGGAGCATTGCAAATGTTGGTATCCAAAGTATCACCAATTAAAAAGCGTCAACTTTCCCTTAAAATTTCGGTGCTTACACTGCGCAATATCTATCTTACTTTTATATGGACCAGCTTAATACTGGGCTTTGCATTACCATTGTCCAGTTTAGAGCCATTTATTGCATTCTCATTTAAAGTAGCTTCATGGATCATGCTGTCGGCCGGGGGTGTTATTATACTTTTATCCCTGTTCTTTAATCGTCCGTGGTGCCAGTTGTGTCCAACAGGATGTTTACTCGATAGTATTCCATCCTTAAAATCAAATCGTAAATAATTGCATCCGGACCAGGTCGGGAGAGTAAAACTTAAAACAGATGAAAAATAAAGCCACCTTATTAAATATAGTGTTAGCAGCGGTAGTTGTAGTTTTGGTATACCAGCTAAGTACACAGAAGCCGGAAATTAAAGAAGACAAGGTAAGTGGAATAGAAAGAGTTATTAGTCAACTGGAGCAGGGTAGTAGCCAGAAACGTTCAGTAGGACCTAAAGGACACATTCATCCTAAGCCAGCGCTTGTTATTGGCTCATACAGTGAAGACGGCACACCCAATATCATGACAGCTGCCTGGGCCGGCATTGTCAACTCCACACCCATGAGTATTGGTGTGTCTATTCGTCCAAACCGCAAGAGTTACGAAAACATAATGGCCACAAAGGCTTTCACCGTTAATGTACCATCGGCCGGGAATGTGGCACATATGGATTATGCGGGAAATATTTCGGGGCATGATGAGGATAAATTCAAGGCGATGAACCTGACAGCTGTCAAAGGTGAATTTGTTAACGCGCCATATATTGGAGAGTTTCCTATTGTGATAGAGTGTGAAGTGACCGAAGTTGTGGAGTTGGGCTCACATATACAGTTTATTGGGAAGGTGATTGACACAAAGGTTGATGAACGGTATTTGAATTCGGAAAATCAGGTTGATGTGGAAGCAATAAATCCCGTTATTTACGGAGGTGAATACTATTATGGTTTTGGTCAGCGTTTGGCCAGGCCATGGGATGCCTATAAATTATTTAAAGATGATATGGAACCTGAATTTCTACCAACTAATTATGCCAATTCAACCCTGGCTAGCATATATAATCGGAAAAGCGTTCGCCATTATACCGATCAAAAGGTAACAAAAGAACAGATAACCGAATTGGTAAGGGCCGGAATGGCCGCCCCATCAGCTGTAGATAAACGTCCGTGGGCATTTGTTGCAGTGAGTGAACGAAGCAAACTTGATAGCCTGGCCGCTGTATTGCCGTATGCTAAAATGTTGAAACAAGCCACAGCTGCCATTGTTGTTTGTGGCGACATGGATAAGGCACTTGAAGGTGATGGGCAGGCCTATTGGATTCAGGACTGTTCGGCCGCTTCACAAAATATATTACTGGCAGCAGAGAGTATGGGGCTTGGTGCGGTATGGACAGGTGTTCACCCAATAAAGGAGCGTGAGGATGATGTGAAAAAAGTACTGAATGCTCCTGAATCAATTGTTCCCTTAAATGTGATCGTTGTTGGTTATCCTGCGGGTGAGGAGAAGCCAAAAGACAAATGGGACGAGTCTAATGTGCACTGGGAACAGTGGTAAACCTGATTTACGTTCATTCTTACTGCTACTGGCTAACAATTAGAGCAGTAAGAATGAACTGAAGCTATACTTTTAAGCAAGTACCACCCTGGTTTTAGTCCAGCGGTCATGTCCGCCGTCGTATTTCCAATATAAAAATGACAAGCAATCGATTGGTAAAATACGGTATAAAGAACGCAGGATAATGCTCTTAAACGGGGGACGCCGGCCATCTTCGTTGACTACTTTTGTTCTGGTTATCATTTTACCAAAAGTACGACCTGTGAGACTCTCCATAATGCTGTAATATAAAATGATACTCAAAATACCCAGGGCATACTTTAAACCCATCAGCACTTGACTTTGATCTACCACAGGAATAACTATATCGAATAGGTTAACAGTGATGATAAAAAACAAGAAAGAAAAGGCCCAATCGATTAATCCATTGATAAAACGCTGCCCTTTACCTGCCTGATGATAGTGCTGACATTTAGCAACTTCGCTTAACTCATATTTATCCTTTAAAAATTTGTCCTCGTGATAAGTGCCGCATTGAGAAAGGAAAGCCGGTACATCATGTGTGATTCGGCACAGCAGTCCTTTTTCATTATCATTTTTCTGGTGCAGGCAAGTCTTGCAAAATCGATGTCGATAGTCCGGATTCATAGATTCTCCTCCCTAAGTTATGAATGGGTAAAAATAATCCGGTCATACTAAGCTAAGGTTAATTCTATGCTAAGGAATTGTGTATAAATATCATATGGTGAAATGACATGATTTAACACGCGACAGGTTCGATAGCTATGGTAGTCACGTGGCAGCGGAGATGTCCAGGCTATGACGATGTGGGCTTTCAGTGCGTTATTGACATCTTGGTATTAATTTATTACCCTCTTAATATCTTGTTTTACAACAACATATCCCAACGCACTGTTCTTCCCTTTGAGCTTTAGTTAAAGGGGAAGTACCGTAGCGAAGTTACGTGGATGGGGATCACTATCCGGTAGTATTATCGTCTTTTAAAGGCACAGATTGCAAATCACGAGTGTTCGGAAGAATAAACGAGGTCAACGAATTACAGAAGCTGTTTTCATCGAAAAATAAGAGATGGATCTCCACCGCAATGTTCGACGAATTTACAAATCGACAAATCAAACGCCAACAGGTCTATCGACGCTGTCGGGTTACAGAAACTACAATTAGCAGTCAACTCTTCAACAGCCCAACACTCAAATTATCATATCACCCAATGGGCACATCAACAGTTTGATAATGACTTATTTCACACTGACTACTTTGGTCTTGCTCCAGGCATCATGCCAGCCTTTATCAGCAAAGAGAAAGGATAAACCATCAAAAGGTACGATGCGGCATAATGAGCGAATAAACGATGTTCCGAAGTCAGGTTTGTTGCCATTCTCATCAACAACCCTGGTTTTTGTTATTAACTTACCAATGGTGCGGCCTGTAAGGGCTTCCATAATGGTGTAATAAACAATGGACAGGAGTATAAAAAATAGATTTTCAATGAAGCTGCCAGACTCGTCAATGGTCTCAATAGCCTCGGGATTGAAGATGCCCAGGTAAACACCATATAACATGGCAAAAAGTATGAATAGCACCCAGATAAAGATGGAATCAATAAGGTGATTGACAAAGCGTTTTCCCTTATCGACTTCCTGCACATATAACTGATTGCGTATCGCTTCCATTTCAGCCTTGTGCTTTAATTCCGGATCTTCTTTGTAGGTGGTGCATGATACCTCAAACTCTGCAGGGTTATTGGTTAAACTGCAGATGATACCTCTTTGTGTATCAAATTTTTGAAGAGTACACGCTTTGCAAAATTTGAGTCGTTCCTGTCTGTTCATTGTGTTCGTAAGCTAGAATTTTGTGTGGACAGCAAAATAATTAATATTGATTAAATAACCTTTGAAAATTTCATTTTAATTGCTGCCAGTCCCAATGACGCAGGGTATTTTTTCTTCGTGCACCTGGCCCGAACCGTAAGTGCATTGCACATAAATTAAATAGATACCTGGTTGCAGCTTAGTTCCGTCATCACGCATGCCATCCCATGTAAAGATGTTGCTGTTGGCCAGTGACAGGTTATTTGCCAGGTAACGAACTTCATTGCCCTTAGGGTCATAAACACGAATGGTCACTATGGCATTGGGTTCATCGCTGTTCATAAGAATTTGTAGTTGGTCATCAGCTCCATTGTTGTTGGGAGTAAATACCTCCGGATGTATACTGACGAGGCTGCTTGTTTCCTTAGAATTTCTCAGCTGTTGGGAGTTAAGGTAGCCAGGTGTAGCATATCCTGCCGTAGAAGCCGCTGAAAGCCAGTTGTCGGATGCTTGTGTTGTCAGGTCCCACGACAGGCGTTCCAGTGATACGCCTTCCTTATCCTTAAGCAGGTCGAAGTGCATGTTTTGATGATAGATAAAAGCATCCAGTACAATTCCCTTTTTATTTGCCAATACTACGTGACCTTCATCATCAGGATATGAAGGTAGAGTCGATGTTTCAACAAGGGCATCTTGTTGCGGGCAGTTGTAGTTCTGAAGTATTTTTTCTTTATCAGTTGTGATGGCAATATATGAGTGAGGCTGCAACAGTAGCACTTCCTCACTGACCTGATGTAGTTTTTCTATTTGATCATCTTTTATTTCAGCAAAGTATAAGTCGGCCAAATTGATTAGTTTATTGCTTGTATTGTATATTTCCACAAAGTCGGCGCCGCCGGGGTGTGGATTAAACAGCACTTCATTAATCAGTAAATCATCTTTTGTCACGGTATCAGGCACACCAAAAATGATGGGTGCGTCAAGGACTAAAGTATTGCCAGACATGTCCTTGATGTTAACCGACATAAGCTGGTAGATGGCATTGGCTGGCAATTCGTTTTCAAATTCAAGCTCCAGCTGATTCAGAAACAGCTGATCAAAATGCTGCTGTGTTATGTTAAGCTCAGGTGCTAATTCAACGGAGTAAGTGTTGAAATCCATTGTTTCACTGAAACGAACCAAAAGCTCTTTCTTATCGTGCAGTTTTAAGCCGGTAATAACAGGAGGTGTTCTGTCTGGCAGATCATTGTGAACAGAGTTGTGTTGTCCGGGTGTTCCACCATTTAAATTCATGCTCCAATGGAAGTTGCCGGGACTGCCACTTTTATTGGCCGGATCAATCCGTTCTGCCGACCAGCCGCCGTCTTTTTTGAAGCCTTCACCCTCAATCAGCTGTGTTTGATAATTAAATGCATCTACAATGTGCTTGTCAGCATTGTATAGGAACATCTCAAAACCTGAATTAGTTAACCCAGGCATGCTTTTAATAAAAGCCGTTGCCACCACTTTGTTCCAATCATCTATATGTTTGGAAGAAACAAGGCATATCAGTCCCCCGGCTTCAATAACAGAGTCGGGAAGGGATACCGTATTATCATTTATCTGCAAGGTCCAGTCAGACAAGTTAATGTTGTAAGGTGAGTTATTGAATAGCTCTATGAATTCAACTTCGGGAAGGCCCATTGATGGTACAGGGTCGGCCATCCATTCGTTAAATACCACATCGAAGCGAAGAGCATCATAATGCATAAGTGTAATGCTAATATCAGGTACCGGATCGTTTATAGCATCAGTCAGGCCACTGATCGTCAACTCATATTGACGACCATTTTCCAGTTTTTCAGGTAACTGTATAATAAAAGTATGGTTGTCGTCAGTGCCAATGCTCACAGGCCTGGTTACAATTTTGTCGAGCTGCATATTCATGTTGGCAAAGGTTTCAATAGTAAGCGATTTGCTGAAAGACAGTTGTATGGAATCACGGTTGACAAGGCGTACCTGGTTTACTTTAATTCGCTTGTAGCTATAGCTAAATGTTTGCTCAGACATACTGTTTCCATGGGTATCACGAATGCCGGAGACGATTAGCTGGTCATGGTCTGTGTCATCAATAATTGGATCAAAATGCAGGTTAAGCATGTGTGTGTCATTGTTGTATACCATATTTGCAGGATGGCGTTGACTGTTTTGCAATGTAAAACAAGTGCTACTTATGCTTGATTCGTCCAGTGCTTTATTAAATGTCAGACTCATTTGAGAGCCATTATTCAACTCAAAGTCAGTTATTACGGGTGGTGATTTATCGCGATAGGGAAGGCCTTGTACCTGAATGTCATCGAAAAAGAATTTATCAGCCCGTGTTTTGGTATATTGGCAATGAATGCTAAAATAAGCAGCGGCATAATTGTATTGTGCCTCAGCTTCCCCTTCAGTTATCCAGCCGTTTCCCATGTTAGACAAAAGGGTCCATCTATTGCCTGAGCGGGTCACTTTGACAATAAGGTCCACTTCAGCATGATTCAGCCTGTCGGTTGCCCCTTCAATCAGCTTTTCTTTATTGCCATTCTCTATTATGTATAAGCATATATTATCATCGCTGCTGCCAAATTCAATAAAAACTGCATTATGTGCATCGACCGGCTGCTTTTTATCACTGGCCAAGTAGATGCGGGCATAGTTGGCTGATGATGGGTTGAAGTTCATTTTTACCTTCACTTGCCATGAGGCCTCCTCAATGGATTGACTGGGCGTTGATAAGAAGGCAGCACCGGCATCTGCATCGTTCAGTTGTAATTCATTATGGGTGTTAACCATAAAAAGTTCATCAGAGCCTGACCAGGGCGGACTGTTTTTAAAATCACCATCATTGAACGAATCTTGCACTTGAGCCTGGCATATAAGGGGAAAATATACCAAAAGGATAAAAATCAGCCGCATTGAGTTAAGGGTTAAAGTAAATATTTCTATTTTTGTATCGGAATGTAAGCAACTTATCAATCCACCAACACAAATCAATTTAACACAATTTGCTTACTAAGTAAAGTTATATAACCGTTGAGGTTATATTTTTTTATATCAATATGAAAAAATATGACTCAAGTATTTTAAAATTTTTTGAGTGATGAAAGTAGCAATCGTTGGTGCTAGTGGCGCTGTAGGACAGGAGTTTCTGAGAGTATTGGAAGAACGTGATTTTCCAATGGATGAGTTAGTTTTATTTGGTTCGAAAAGAAGTGCCGGAAAGAAGTTGATGTTCAAGGGACAGGAATTAACAGTCAAAGAGCTTCAACATAATGATGATTTTAAAGACATAGATATTGCTTTAACTTCAGCCGGAGGTGGAACGTCGAAGGAATATGCTGAAACCATTACCAAACATGGTACCATCATGATTGATAATTCCAGTGCTTTCCGTATGGATGATGATGTGCCTTTGGTTGTGCCTGAAGTTAATGCTGAGGATTGTAAAAATGCACCACGTAATATCATTGCCAATCCTAATTGTACCACTATTCAAATGGTGGTTGCTTTAAAGCCGATTGAAGAGCTTTCGCACATTAAGCGTGTACATGTTTCTACTTACCAGGCATCCAGTGGTGCAGGAGCAAGTGGTATGCAGGAGCTGGAAGATCAGACCAAAGCCATTGTTAATGGCGAAGAAACGAAAGTAGACGCTTTTCAATACCAGTTGGCCATGAACCTTATTCCACAGGTTGATGTGTTTACAGATAACGACTATACCAAGGAGGAAATGAAGATGTTCAATGAGACGCGTAAGATTATGCATAGCGATATTTCAGTTAGTGCTATGTGTGTGCGTGTGCCTATTCTTCGTGCTCACTCTGAATCTGTTTGGGTTGAAACAGATGCACCAGTCACACCAGCACAGGCCAAGGAGGCTTTTGCCAAGGCGGATGGTGTTATCCTGATGGATGATCCGGCCAATAAAGAATACCCAATGCCATTGTTCCTTGCTGGAAAAGATGAGGTATTCGTCGGGCGCGTTCGTCAGGACCTGGCTAATCCAAATGGTTTGACTTTCTGGTGTGTATCTGACCAGATTAAAAAAGGAGCTGCACTTAATGCAGTTCAGATAGCTGAATATATGATCAAGGAAGGCTTAATTAAATAGTCTCTTTCGGAAAAGCATATTTTTTGTGATGTTTTCACAAGCCTAAAACTATTAGCTTTCTTAAAGGAGATCTGAGTTTTCTGGCCATCACCAAATAATTGTTCGTTTCCATTTTCGGGTTTTAACCGGAAATTGTATAATATTGATAGTCCTTAGGGTTTATATGAACCTTAAGGACTTTTTTTTATTTGATGTTTCTGTTGTTAATAACTTACTGTAACTATTCTGCCGGGCAGAGTGTAAAAACAGTTGATTTGTTTTAGATACCATCGCAATGTTTTCGTTTGAAAAAGTAAAAATCTGGTTCAGCATATTTTTCAGATCCTATTTGTACCATCAGGTATTCTGGTTGCTGGCTTTGGCGGGTTATGTGTTTTTTACACAAGACGAACGATTGTTTGTCAATTACCTTGATCTTCTCACTAAGGACGATGTTTATGGCAATACCGTTCTCTTGTCATTTTTTGTTGCAACATTTTTTACACTTCTTGACGCCGTATTTATTGGTTGGATAGTGCGTAAACTGCCCATTCACATCATCGCTTTTTTTCGGCATGTCATGTATCTGGCGCTGGCCCTCCTGATCATCTTTTTGTCGGCCAATGAGAATCTGACTTTCGAGCAGCTTCAGGATTATGAGATCTATATGAAGAATATGCCCGAATTAGGCATACGATCATTGCGATTTACCCTCTGGTTCTACTTCTCCTGTATTTTAAGTACCATGGTACGTGGCTTACTGAGGAAGATAGGACTGGCAAATGTGTTGCAATGGCTGATGGGTACATTGAACAAACCACGGGCTGAGAAACGCGTTTTTATGTTTGTTGATATGCGTTCGTCGGTTACCATAGCTGAAAAGCTGCAGCATAAAAAGTTTAGTTACCTGGTTCAGGATGTGTTTAATGACCTGGCTGTAGTGGAGAATTATGGTGGTGCCATTTATCAGTACCTGGGTGATGGAGCCATTATCTCGTGGAGTTTAAGAAAAGGGTTGCGAAATAATAACTGCATCAAGGCATTTTTCGCCTTTCAGAAAGTGATCAGGCGTAACCGATTCTGGTATAAAAAAAGATATGGCTTAGTGCCTGAATTCAAGGCCGGTTTGCACGTTGGTGATATTATGGTTTTACAGGTTGGCCGTTTAAAAAGAGATATATCTTATAATGGTGATACATTGAATACGACTGCACGCATTGAATCGATGTGCAATGAGTACAAGCAGGATCTGTTGATTTCAGGTGTTCTGTATGAGTCTTTACCACACATTACGAAATACAAAACCAAGGAAGTGGGTAACCTGAAGCTTAAAGGTAAATCGCGGGGAGTACAGGTGTATCAGGTAAAGCCTGCTGATTAAATGTTGAACTGCCTATCCTGATAGCTATAGGGAGTTGATGAGTTGAATTGAAAAAAAAGTTGATAAGTTGAAGAGTTTATGAGTTGAGATTAAACTGATAAATTGCTAAACTGTCGAACTGATAAATCGTCGAACCGAGGAATGGATTGACAGCTTCGATATATATAAACCTCCGGTGCTGCCGCGCGAAGGACAAACTATTAAACGATACTCTTTAACCAAACTGCAACTAGCAGGCTGTAAGTCTGCCACATCATAGCCCGGGGCAAAGCGCACGAGTGTTCGAAAAGATTCAAACATTCACATATATAGTGTTTTGCAAGCTGTAAATCAGCTCTCCTCCTGGCAAGGAGGAGTACCTCGACGAAGGAG